>JANOZA010000020.1:0-10430 GCA_031429155.1 Verrucomicrobiota bacterium
TGAGAGTCGGGCGTTTCCGGTGGATTTCTGTCTGAAAGGAATTTGCTTTTCGCGGGTGGCGTCATTGGCGGGATCGAAAACGGGGAGAGAGGGGGTCTGGGGGGAGAGAGGGGTGGTGGCAGGCTGATTTCCGCAGGAAGGACTCTGAGACGCACCAGCCGTGTGAGGTGCTCCAGCAGCCTGTCGGACTTAGCCCGCCCCGCCCCGCCCCGGTGCAGATGCCTGGAAAACCTGGAAATAATAACGGGGCTGCGCGGATCATTCCTGGCCCTGAGGCTGCGGAAGTGCTATAGCACCTGCATGGCCGCCCGATTCATCACCGTTGATCACGACACCGCCCTGCTCCTGCCTCCCGACCTCCGGGACTGGGTACCCGCAGACCACATGGTCCACTTCATCATGGATGCGGAAGAGTTCGTTCATGGGACCGTGGTGTTCGGCGGGCATACCGTGGAAGCGACCTTCTTTATCGAAGAGTCCATCGGCGGCGAGAATGTGGAGGTGGGGGGGGTGGAAGAGGAGGTAATCGCCGAAGGTGTGGACGGCGGCGGCGGCAGCGATGCGTCCGTCGGGGAGGGCAAGTCGGGTGCGAAAGGCGTCGCGGAGGGTGTCGGTGGCGGTCTTGAAGAGAAGATGGACGAGGTGGCGGCGTTTGCGGAAGATGCCGCGGAGCATTTTTGGGATCCTAAAGACGAACTGGCGGTGAGGGACGGGGAGGCAGACGGAGTTGGCGGTCCATGCGCCGGTGTGCAGGGTGCGGCGTTGGTGGCAGGCGGGGCAGTCCGGCGACGTGGAGCCCAGCGACGGCACCGAGTGTGCAGGGTGCGGCGTTGGTGGCAGGCGGGGCAGAAGTGGCGGGATTTGCAGGTGAAGACGAGCAGGTGCTGGTGGCCGCAGTCGGGACAGAGGAATCGGGTGAAGCCGGCGGCAAGGTCGCCGCAGCGGAGGAAGTCCTCGACGTGTTCGACGGTTTCTGGGAGCAGGGGGGCCCATGGCGGGACGGTAGTGTTCCTCGTAGCCGGCGAGGAATTCTTCCCAGACGCAGCGGACGATTTGCCAGAGAGCCGAGGCTCGAGGGCGGCGGGTTTGGTGGATGGAGGGGGGCGAGGGCATGCCGCATGGATGTTCGGTTCTCCGCTCGTTTCGTTGAATCAAAGGGGAGCCAGCCAGAGGGAGAGGAAGCCCCGGAGTGACGGCCGAGTGAGGCCCCGTCGGGGAACTGCAAGCTACAAGCCGCTGCGGCAGTATTACCGGCTGCCGGAACGCGGGGCGCATACGGCGCTGGGAGATGTGGCGACGGTGGCTGATCTTTTCGCCACGGTGTTGCGACCGATAGCGGAGCAGCGCGGGCTTCTAACATGGAAGCAACTGGCGGCCTGTGCCGGCGCGGAATGGTATCCGTCGCGCCTTGCGTTCGGGAAACATAAGGGCAAGTCGCTGGCGGATGCGGGCCGGGATGCCGGATTGCGCGAGTGGCTGGAAGGATTGGCGAAGTCGGCGAATGAACGGAACGCGAGAATGGGGCGCTGGTATTTGCGGCAGTTGGGGGAAGCGGCGGGTGCGCCGGTGTTCGTGGCGTGGGAGACTGCGGGTGGAGCGGCAGAAGCGTCCGTCGCGGGCAGCGGGCTGGTGGTTTATGTGAATCCGGAATTGCAGCGGTTGCGGGCGCTGGTGGAGGCGGCACGCGGGCGGCTGGCGGAAGGAAACGTAGCGCGACCATGCCTTTGAGGCTGGCCGGGTTTGTCTTCGTTTGCGAAGATGCTCGTGAGGAGGCAAACACGGGCAGGCTGTCGCCATGCCCGCACTGCGTGGGGAGGAAGTCGTAATGGGACTTGAGATTCCGCCGGTTTGGCCGCATGGGTGCGAGCATGGATGCGATGACTTTTGATACACTTCTCGATTCCGCGCTGGGCCTGTCTTTGGAGCAGCGGTCCCGGATGGCGTCCCGCCTGATCGAAAGCGTGGATGCAGATGATGCACCGTTGAGTCCGGCATGGCTGGCCGAAATTGACCGCCGCATGGAGCGCGCGAAGTCCGGTGAGGCCAAACGAGTGCCGCATGAGGAAGTGATGGCCGAAGCGCGCCGGTTGGTGGCGGCCCAAAGCAGGGCGAACCCATGACGGCAGTGACTTGGGACGATGAAGCGCAGTGCGAACTGAACTGTTCCGCGCTTTTTTATGCGAAGCGGTCGGATGCCGGCCTCGCCGAGCGTTTCCTCGCGGCGGTGGAAGCCGCGCTGGTCCACGCTCGTGCCACGCCGGCTCTGTTCAGGAGGTTTCGCGGTGAGGCGAGGCGTGTCAGGGTGGAGCGGTTTCCCTATTCCGTGGTCTATTCGTATGATGACACCAGCGGGAGCATTCACATCCTCGCGATCGCTCACTCCAGTCGTGAGCCAGACTACTGGCGGGCGCGGCTGGGATAATTTGGCAGCAAGGCGACAATAGGGTGCGCGGGGTTTTGTGCATTACGGCTGGCGCAGCGGTTGCTCGATCCGGTGCCGGCGGGGAACTGCAAGCTTGCAGACGCTGCGGCAGTATTACCGACTGCCGGAACACGGGGCGCACACGGCGTTAGGGGACGTGGCGACGGCGGGCTGGCGGTTTATGTGAATCCGGAGTTGCAGCGGCAGCGGAAGCGGATGCTGGTGGAGGCGGCGCGCGGGCGGCTGGCGGAGGGAAACGTAGCGCGGTCATGCCTTTGAGGCTGGCCGTGTTTGTCTTCGTTCGAGAAGAAGCGCGTGAGGAGGCAAACACGGGCAGGCTGTCGCCATGCCCGTGCTACGGGCGGAAGTTTCTCGAAATGCTGGTGCGGCACGGCGAGGAAGAGGCGGCGCAGGTGAAAGAGGAATGCTGTCAGGCGAGCGGTGCGCGTGGAGCGGCGTGCTTCCCAGCCGACGTTCATGCGATTGCGACGGAGGAGCCAAATTCTCCGGCAAGGGGGCGGCATTGGCTCGTACGGAGGAGGAAAGTGGCGCTCCGCGCAGTTGTTGATACGGCGGCTGGAAGCGGCGACGCTCCATGGAAGAGCTTCGAACTGGAGATCTTCCGCGTGCTGGAGGCGATGAATGATCTTCGGGAAAGCCCCGACTACGAACTGCACCGGCTCACGGAGCGGACGCCGGAGTTTCTTCGATGAGACGGTGGGGCTGCACCTTGAGAGCTTGGAGACGGAACTGGCGGCGCTGCAAAGTGAGGCGGAGACGCTGGCGGGGGAGATAGAGGAACTGACGGGAGAGGGAGATGATCTGGGGGTCGCTTCGGGGCGAAAGCCGGGCCTTGGTGGCGACGGAATGAGGTGATTTCCATAATTTCAGCGTGAAATGGAGCCGAATGAGCCAAAGTGACCCTGAATTTCTGGAAACATGGGTCATGGTCGGGCATCCATGACCCTATCGTCGGGCACCCATGCCCCAATGGTCGGGCACCCATGACCTAATGGTTGGGCACCCATGACGCAATGGCCGGGCACCCATGACCCAATAGTCGGGCACCCATGACCCAATGGTCGGGCACCCGTGACCCAATGGTCGGGCACCCATGACCCGATGGTCGGGCATCCGTGACCCAATGGTCGGGCACCCATCACCCAATGATCGGCCGCCTACAGCCGCCGCAGGCCGTCCTCTGTCATGGGGCAGGGGATCGCTTCGTCTATTTCGTCAATGCGCCGCAGCGTCGCGGCATCCAGGATGAGATCGCTCGCGGCGAGGCTTTCGTTGAGCTGTTCCAGCGTCGTGGCGCCGATGATGGTGGAGGCCACGAAGTCGTGCTGCCGGCTCCATGCGACGGCGAGCGCGGTGACGCTGACGCCGATGTCCTGCGCGATGAGTTTGAGCCGCGCTGTGGTTTCCAATGTCCGGTCATTCACGAACCTCCGCGCCATGCGCTGCTGACGCGGGCCGCCGTTTGTCAGGTAATCCGAGAACCGCGCTCCCCCGGGCAGTGCGCCGTCGTTGTATTTTCCCGTGAGCACCCCGCCGCCGAGCGGTGAATACGGAAGCAGCGAAACGCCTTCCATGCGGCAGACTTGCGCGAGTTCACTCTCACAGCGGCGGTTGATCAGCGAGAAGTTATTCTGCACCGAAGCCATGCGCGCGAGGCTGTGGTTTTCGGAGGCTCTCAGGTTGTTCATCAGGCCCCAGCAGGTCTCATTGCTCGCGCCAATGGCCCGCACCTTGCCGGCGGTGATGAGTTCCGTCAGTGCCTCCAGCGTTTCCTCAGCCCTCATGCCGTGATCCGGCCAGTGCGTCTGGTAAAGATCAATGAAGTCCGTGCCCAGACGGCGCAGACTGTCATCGCAGGCAAGGTGAATTTGCCGCCGGTCCAGCGCCGTGAACCCATGGCGGATCGGCGGGCGAAACCAGCCGTGTCCCGGCCCGGTCACCTTCGTCGCGAGGATGATTTGGTCCCTCAACCCGCGAGCCTTCAGCCAGCGCCCCACGATTTGCTCCGTCACGCCGAACAACTCGGCACTCGGCGGCACCGGATACATTTCGGCCGTGTCGAAGAAATCAATTCCGGCATCCACCGCCCGGTCCATGATGGCGAAGGACACTGCTTCATCCGCCTGAAGCCCGAACGTCATTGTCCCAAGGCAAATGTCCGTGACCACGAGGCCGCTTTTTCCGAGTCTGTTTCGTTTCATCGCCGCTCAGATAGGAGGCAGATACGAATGGTCAAAGCGGATTGTGGCCGCGCCGGAAACTGCCCGGGTCGTTCACATCCGCTCGATCACTTCGTCCGCAGCGAACCGCACCTTGGGAAGCGTTGCGTATTTGTCCGTGGCCGCGCGATAGCCGGCGGGGCAGAGGACGGCGGCGGTGAGTCCACGGGCTTCGAGACCGAGGATTTCGTCATATTTCGCCGGGAGGAATCCTTCCATCGGACAGGTATCAATCTCCAGCATCGCGGCGGCGAGCATGAACTGGCCAAGCGCGATGTAAGCCTGCTTCGCCGCCCATTCCGTAGTCATCATGCCGAGGGAGCCGGTCATCATGCCGCGATAGCCGGCGAGCGATTCAGGGGTGACGCCGCGCACTTCAGTGATGCGGGCGACGAATTGATCAATGTAGGCCTCGTCCACTTTCCGCTGCACCGCCATGACGACGAGGTGCGAGGCATCCGCCACCTGACGCTGGCCCCAGGAGTGCTCCACGAGGCTTTCGCGCAGCGCGGCATCGGTCACAATGATGAACTTCCACGGCTGGAGACCAAACGACGAAGGTGTGAGGATGAGCGACTGCTCAAGGGTGTTCCAGGACTCGGCAGCGATCTTCCTCGCGGGATCGAATTGCTTGGTGGCGTAACGGAACTGGAGGGCTGCGAGGATGGGGGCGGGAGTGGACATGGTGCTATAAAGGATAGTCGGATGCGGACGAAGCCACTTACGCAGCGTGGTCAACGGAGGACGCGCCTCACTTCACTTTTTGCACGATCTTCCATGACCCCGGCTTGGCCGGATCGGCTATTTCGATGTATTCTCCGGCGAAGGCATTGCTCACCGCCGCATCGTGACGCTCCTTCTCGAGTTCGTTCAGCTCACGCTTCTGCTTCGCCGCCTCTTCGAGCATGAGCGTTTTGCGGTCGGCATTTTCGTCCTCCACCGTCTTTTTCACATAGGCGCCGTAAGTGCCCGCCGGCTGGTCGCGGAGGAAGAGCAGGCCGCGGTGCGTTTCCGCCACATACCGGTTATTCTTCAACTCCTGGATTTCCTGCTGACGGTTGAACTTCCGGCGGTTCACCTCGGCGAGGTCCGTGGGCGCCTTTTCCTGCACCTTTGCGCTGCCGGGTGCCTCGTGCTGATAGACATCGAGGGTGATCTTCATGTCCACTTTGATCGGCTCGGGGGTGTTGAGCTGAATGTTGCGCGCGGCGTTCTCCAGCGTCTTGGAAAAGCTGCATGCCGTCGCGGCGAGCAGGGGAAGAAAGCAGAGTAGTCTCAGGGAAGTGTGCATGTCAGAAGCGGATGATGGATCTCTCAGGACGATTCCGGTAGTCGTGCAAATTCACCGTGAAGTCGCGTGAGCCGTCGCGGCTCTTGAGCAGGAGTTTCACTTTGCCTTCCTGACCGAAAAGCTGCGCGCTGCCTTCGCAGGAAGTGAAGGGGAAATCCCGCAGCGCATCCACGCCGACGCGGCCAAAGTCATCGGCCCAGTCCACGCGGGCGCTGGTAAATCTCTTCCTCATGTCATCGAGAGCCTTGATTTGGAGGCGGCCGGCACCCGCCATCTTGAGGTTCGCGGTGGTTTGGTAGAGCCCGCTCATGTCGCCGTAGGCCGACACATTGAGCACCTCTACCTTGCCGTCCATCAGCACATACTCGCGCGTGAGTTTTCCGGTGAGCGGCTTGAGATCAATGCCGGTAAAGGACGCAGACGCATCCCATGAATACATCTGGTCGAGATAGAGATTGATCTTCCCGGTGATGTAGCCGCCGCAGGTCTCGCCACCGAAGCCGGCGTAGATACCCTCCTTGTCGTAGGTCACGCTGAGCCAGACTTTCGTAATCGTGAGGTGGCGAAAGATGAGGGTGTTGTTCTCAAAGATCTGGACAAGGTTGTTGTCTTTGTCCTTGAGCGGGAAGTTAAAGACCACGCGACCGTTTTCGCTCATGTAGAGCCGGACTTTGTAATCCGGGAATTCGTACCAGCCAGGCTCGATGGCGAGTTCGCCCTGAACCTCCTCGCCGCGGAGCCGGAACGGAATGGGCTTTCCTTTGTCAGGCCCCTCACGCACGCGGGCATTGCGAAAAGGCAGCCGCGGAATCTGAGTCCACTCCAGGCCGAGAGGGGCGGTGATGACGACGCCGGTCTCGGTGAAGAATGGAATCTCCCACACGGCGGGCTTTGCTGCTGCGGCCTCCCGCACGGCTGCCAGCGCCTGCTGCACGGGAAGGCTGTCTTTGTCTGCGGCGGCGAGCAGCGGGCGCGGCGTGGTCACGGCCGCTGTGGTGGAGAAGCGGGTCTTGGCCCGGTCTATGAAATCGAAGAGCGGCTGTCCGGCTTTGATTTTCGGGGCCACGAGTTCCACGCGGTCGAGTCGTTTTTCCAGCAGGCCGGCGAAGGAGAAGTGAATGAAGTTCACGGGAAGTTCGACGACCGTCTGCCCCTCGTTGAACGGCGCGTAGAGGAAGATGGCCGGCACCTCCACTTTCTGAATCGTGTTCGTCGCGTCGTGGTCTAGCACACCACCGCCGAGCGGCACGTTTTCGAAAACCTGCTCGCGGATGGGAATGACGAGACGCCTGCCATCGCCCACATCATCCATAGCCACCTCGCAGTTCTCCAGCACCAGCCGGTTGATCTTCCAGGGACGGGCCCGGGTGGATGCTCCTGGCTTCTCCTTCTCCTTTTCCGTTTCCTTCGGCGGCTCGTCTTTGTTGGCGGGGGGCTTGGGAGTCTCCTTCTCCTGGAACAGTTTCAGGAAGGCCTCGTTCAGTTCCACCTTCGCACCGTTCACCTTCACTTGATCAATGGACTCCGTCTCCCAGACGCGGAACGGATGCACATCAATATCCATGAAGCCACCGGTGCGCAGGGGCAGCACGGCGAGCAGCGGGTTCTCAAAGCTGATGTTGTCCACACGGATTTGGTAGAATGGGTCGCCGTCAGGCTCGCGCGGCGCGGTATCCACGCGGAAATTACCGGCGGTATCGGGAATGCCGGGGCCGAGGTCGCGGCTGCGGAATTTTCCATCGTTCATGATGAGCGAGTCTGTGCGCCAGCCGTACCATTCCGGCTTTCCAGGCGGCGCGGTCGGCGGTGCCGGTGATGGCGTGCCCGGCGTGAAGGGAATCAACTCATCGGTGAACTGCGACTCCGTGATCTGCACTTCCGGATTCTGCACGGACACCGAGCGCAGCCGCTTGTCCTTGAGCGCCTCCTCCGGTAGCCCGCTCAGTTCCACGCGGCCCGCTTTTGCCACGGGCTCCTTCCCGCCGGGCATGGTGGCGGAGAAGTTCTCCAGCACGATGTGCTGCGGATCAGAGGAGGTAACGCCGTCGTCGCCGATGGCGAGATTCACGCACTTCGCATTCAGCCCGGTGCTGCACAGCGGAAAGGATTTGGTTTCCGCCGGAGTGAATCCAAAGGCGCCGAGCAGGCGATTGCTGTCGGTGACCTTCGCGCCGTTCACCTCAGCAGTGGAAACCTGGAACCGGGTCTGCTCGTCGAGCGCCGCCGAAAACGTCAACTCGCGCGCCTCCAGCGTGGCCCCCGGCGATTTGATTTCACCCAGCTTTGCGTCCGCTTTGCCGATCACGAACGGCAGCCCGCCGGCGATGCGAATGTCCGCAGCGCGCAGACTTTGCAGCCCTGCGGTGAATTCCACCGCCGCCCTGTCCGGAGGGTGCAGCGTGAATGCCAGCCTGCCCGGCTCTGCTGTTCCTGTTTTGATGAAGAACTCCACCGGCTTGTCCCAGTCGGGGCGTTCCGGCCCTGACTCCTGCGCTGCCGCCTTTGCCGCTGTCTCTGCGGACTTGCGATGCCACACCACTTTGCATTCCGGCGCGTTGAGATTCACCGTTTCCACCGTGTAGCGATTCTGTTCCCGCTGCGCCGTCATCACGCCCGCCACCACGGTGCTGCGCGTCTCGATTTCCAGCGTGTCGTCGCGGACAAATTCCCGGCTCACCACGTCATCGAGCACGATGTCCTGCTCCGACGCCTCCAGCCGGCCATCGTTATAAATCACCAGCCTGCCGCCTTCAAACTTTGCAATGCGCAGTGCCAGTCGCGGCACTTCACGGCCGAGTTCGTACCATGTGAAAACGCTCTCATGCACCGATCCCGCATCCCACGCGACCACCGGAGCGGCCGGGGCCCCGCCGGGCGGCGGCACTTCGTAGGGCGTCTCAAATTCCTCATGCCACGACACGTCGGCCTTTGTCAGATCGAGTTTGCCCAGTTCGCCTTTGAGCAAGCCCGGCCAGCCGTTCGCCACCTCTGCTTTTTCAGCATAGGCGAGTTGCCGGCCGGTCGGGCGGTGAATGACGAGCACGCCTGTGAGCGTCGCGCCGGCAAATCCCGGACGCACGCCCCTGACACTGATCTCCCAATCTCCCGGCAGCCGCCGCAGCACCCAGTTCACCAGCGGCACCTTCACCAGCCAGAGCAGCGCCAGCGACAGCGCGAGCCCCCACAGCACACGCCGCAGCCAGCGGCGCTTGCGGCGCGGCGGGGCGGCTGGAGAGACTGGGGGACTGTCGGACATGAGTGCAGATTATCAGCCGCCGGTCCCGGCGCAAAGGTGAGTATCGGCCCTATTTCTCCGCCAGCAGCGTCTTCCGGCATTCCGCCAGCGCGGCCTTCTGCTCCGGCGGCAGCACCGGCCACTTCAGTTTCAGGCGGCTCAGTTCATGGAGAATGGCGGCGCTCACGATGAGCCTCATGTCTCCCTTGTCGTCTGCGGGCACGATGTACCACGGGCTGTCTTTCGTCGCCGACTCGCCGATCGCGTCGCCGTAGGCACGCATGTATTCTTTCCACAGAGCGCGCTCCTTGAGGTCACCGGCGTTGAACTTCCAGTTCTTCGCGGGCGTGTCTATTCGTTCCAGAAACCGTTTCCGCTGCGTGTCCTTGCTGACGTTGAGAAAAAACTTCACCACCCGCGTGCCGTTGGCGTGGAGCATCGCCTCAAAGTTCCGGATCTCGGCGAACCGCCTCGCCCACAGTTTCGGCAAGCTCTCCGTCGCCTCCTCCGGCAAGCGCTGACCCGCAGTCACAATCTCCGGATGCACGCGGCAGACGAGCACCTCTTCATAGTAGCTGCGATTGAAGATGCCGATCCGCCCCCGCGGCGGCGCCACCCTCGCGCTGCGCCAGAGATAGTCGTGGTCTATCTCCTCCTCACTCGGCCGCTTGAACGAATGCACCTCCACTCCGTGCGGATCCACTCCCGACATCACATGCTTGATCGTCCCGTCCTTGCCCGCCGCATCCATCGCCTGGAAGATCAGCAGTAGGCTGTAGCGGTCGTGCGCGTACATTTGCTGCTGGAGATCGCCGATCTCCTCACGGAATTCCGCCACCTGCCGCTGCAGTGAGGCATCGTCTTTATAGAGGCGCTTCTTTAGACATGTGGGAATGGAGGCCGGCTTGCAGGAGCCTTTGCCGGTGTGGCGGAAATCGCCGGGATCGAACGTGGTTTTCATAGGCCGCCAGCTTTGGCAGGAAAAACGCAGAAGGGAAGCGCCGGGAATTTTCCTGCGGCCCCCGGGAGTCAGGCGGGATTTTTCCGCACCGCGCGGCAGCCTCAGAACTCCTGATGTCTGCACGGCACGCCAGTCCGCGTCAGGAAATTGGTAGAGCCCGTTCGGAGTTCAGCCTTTAGGCTGCTCCCCGCCGGAACAGGCTAAAGCCTGAACTCCAAACGTTTTCGGCGGCTCATCCTGTTTCCTCTGACACCAGGATGTCTGAGCCTCAGTTCTCGATT
>JANOZA010000021.1:0-25368 GCA_031429155.1 Verrucomicrobiota bacterium
GCCACTTCTTATAAAGAAAGCATTCCAGAATCTACGGGAGAACTTGTCTAGAAACCGGGAGCTACACCCGATCCCATAATACCAAGCCCGCAAACCAACTACTGCCACTGACCGGCAGCCACGAAGCACCCGGCACCCCGGCGATGGGACCCCCCCGAGGCCCATCGCCGGGGTGGGCGGGCTGACCGGGGGTTTCACCCTGAGCCTTATACGGAAGTCGGAGACCCCATCACGGGGTCGCAGCCATTAGCGAGGCGTCGGAGCGAGGGACGAGCGCGGACGCCTGGAAACGCCCCCGAAAAAGCCCGCATCCCGGAGAGCCGGAGCGAAGCGGAGACAGCCGAAGGCAAATGCCAGCGCCGTGCCCGGTCTGGATGGTCCGCGCACCGAAAGCCGCTGCGATCCCTCCGGGATCGATGCTTCCTTTACGGGCTGACGAGGCGTCTGCGACGCCTCGCTAATAGCTATGACCCCTTGCCGGGGTCAGGGCGGCGGACTTCCGTATAAGGCTCAGGGCATTGACCTCCGGCGTGAAGGTGCGGCGGATCATGCCGGCAACTTCCACGGGCACCGTCGCCGTGCCGGGGCCGGACAGAAAGCTGGCGATGACGTATTCATCCAGACTCACCGCGATACTCAGCAGCGCGCCGCCGGCGATGCCGGGCCAGAGGTGCGGCAGCAGGATGTGGCGGAAAACCTGCCAGCCGCCCGCGCCGAGATCGCGCGCGGCTTCCACGAGTCGCCAGTCGAACCGCTTCATGCGCGTCCCGCAGACGAGAAACACATAACACACGGCGAGCAGACTGTGGCCGGGCGCCATCGGCAGCAGGCCCGGGCCGGTGACGAAGACTTTCACAAAGAGCAGCTTCAGCGCGAGCGCGATGACGATGTCCGGCGCCATCAGCGGGAGCATCAGCGCCGCTTCCACGGCATCGCGCCGCTTTCGCAGCGCCGCGTGGCCCTCCGCCGCGAGCGTGCCGAGCACCATGCCGATGGCGGTGCTCGCAGCGGCGATGGTGAGGCTGTTGCCCACCGCGCGCAGCAGGCGCTCATTCTGCGCGAGCTTCGCATACCATTCGCCGGTGAATCCGCCCCACACCATGCTCGATGGGCTGTCGCTGAAACTGAATACCACGAGCACCGCGACCGGCAGGTAGAGAAAGAGCAGGCACGCCGCGCCGTGCAGTCGCAGCCACCACGGCGTGCGCGTGAGCAGCCCGGAGGTGAGGAACGGACGGCGCTGAGAGGTCATGGCCTGGCTGGATGCAGAACGCCCGGCCAGCTTACTGACTCAGCCGGAAGAATTTCCGGGTGCCGGTGACGGGAGTGGTCACGGTGTGCAGGCCGCCGAGGATGACCGGTGCGGGAACGACGGGGCCCCAGACCACCGGGGGCGCGAGGCTGGGGGCGGATTGCAGGGTCCACCCCACATCAGCCGCCGGCCATGTCAGGATGACGTTGGCTCCGGCCTGCGTGATGCGCAGCGGAGGGAGTGGCGGATTGACCACGAAGGTGGCGAGGGCAAAGAACGCTCCGGCACTCGCGCCGCCGTTGGCGTTGATGTCGGCGAAGTCCACGTAGTTCGTCCCTTCGCGGAAGTGAGCGGCGTTTTTCGAGGAGAAGAATACGTCCTGATTGAGTTCACTGCGGATGGTGCCGGGGGCGGGAAACTGCTGCGCGGCATCAATGGCGGGCGTGAGCGCGTTTCCGTTCAGAAAGGCGCGTCCATAGTAGTCCATCGTGGCTCCGCAGGAAATCTGCGCGCCGGCATATCCGGGCGGCAGGACGAAGCTGAGCCGGAAGAATCCGCTCTGACCATTGCCGGCGGGAATGTTCACGATCTGAGTGCCGGCGGGTGAGCCGGTGGGCAAGTCAATGGTGCTGGCACCGAAGGCTCCGGCCAACGCAGGCTGGAATGTCAGGCCGGCGGTGTCGCCGGCATTCAGGCGATTGAGCATGGCGGCGGAAGGCACGCCGGAACCGAGAGCGGCGGCGAGCGTGGAGGTATCGCTGCGCAGCACGGTCGTCACGACGCGGTCGCTGGCGCTCAGGGTGAGTTGTTCCATGAAGGGCAGCGTCGTTTGGCCGGGGGCATCCACTCCGCCCACCGCGAACAATTTGTCCGGCAGCGCCGCCACCGCGAGATCGCCGCGTGCGATCAGCATGGGCGGCCCCTGGCTCCATTGGATGGCGGTCGGATCATAGATATGCACCGTCGTGCCGTGATTGAAGCCGCCGGCGACGTAGAGTTTCCCCTCCATGACGGCCACGCCGGGGTTGTAGATGCTGTTGCCGTTGCCTGGCAGCGCGGCCTTCGGGGTCCAGTTGTCGGTCGCGGGATCGTAGGCTTCCACCGTGCCCAAACTGTCGCCGCCCACCGTGTAGAGCAGACCATTGAGAACCGCGGCACCCGCGGCGCGCGGATTGGGCATGGGAGTCCTGATGGTCCAGACGTTGGTGGCGGGGTCGTACTCTTCCAGGGAGATGGTGAAGTTGGTGGAGGGGCCGACGACGTAGAGCTTGTCGCCGATCACCCCGGCCGCGCCGCCGTGGTTGATGTGCATTGGCTGCCGTGTGGCCCAGGTATTGGTGGCGGGATCATAGACTTCCAGCACCGTCCCGCCGCCGAGACCGCCGGCGACGTAGAGCTTTCCACCGATGACGCCCACGCCGGCGCTGTGCCGCGCGGTGGGCATCGGGGCGAGGCTCTGCCATGTGCCCTGATTGGGATTATAAACTTCCAGCGCATTGAGGAGATTGCCCGAGTTGTTGAACCCGCCCACGACGTAGAGCAGGCCATTGATGGTGGCGGCGCGCGAACCCGTGCGCGCGGTGGGCATGAAGGGCTTATAACTCCATCCCGGGCCGGGCGCAGCGGCGGTCGTGAAACTCCCGCTGATGTTCGACGCGAGCGCATTGCCGGCGACGTCTCGGAAATTCTGCCCGAACCCGGACGGGTTCAAGGTCCAGGAAATCGTGACGCCCGAAGGCAGGCTGGTGTTGTAAGTGCGGGTGAGCGTCCGCCCGTCTCCGCTCCAGGAAGTGGAAAACTGATTCGCGGTCACGTTGGGACTCCAACTCATCGAGACGCCTGACTGCATCGGCTCGCTGAACGTGAACGAGACGGTGGAGTTGAGCGCGACGCCGGTGGCGTTGTTGGCGGGCACACTGGACGCGAGCGTCGGCGGGGTCGTGTCGGGCGGGGGACCGGCGGTGGTGAAACTTCCAGAGATGTTCTGCGGGAGAGGATTGTCTGCCAGATCGCGAAAACTCTGCCCAGCGGTGGACGGGTTCAATGTCCAGCCAATCGTGGAGCCGGACGGCAGGTTGGCACCGTAGGTGCAGGTGAGCGTCCGCTGATCACCGCTCCAGGCGAAAGAGAACTGGTTCTCGTTCACACTCGGAGTCCAGGCAATGGAGTAGCCCGTCTGCATCGGCTCGCTGAACGTGAATGAAATCGTGGAACTGACGGCGACGCCGGTGGCGTTGTTGACCGGCAGACTGGAAGAGAGCGACGGCGGGGTGTTGTCCGGGGGATGCGCGACGAAGTTGATGATGGAATTGCCGGGGCCCGTGGTGACGTTCGCACTGGCCACCGGTTCGTACCCGAGATTCTCCAGCCCCTCCGGCCCGAAGCTGGTAGGCTGGACAGTCCACGTCGCGGCAAACACCGGCATCGAAAAATTGCCGCCGGCGTCGGTGAGGGTGGTATTGTGAAAGGCAGCACCGCCGAGGCTGGCGTCCGCACTAATCAGGATGCCGGCAAGTCCGCCGCCCTGGGGATTCTTCAAGGTGCCGGAGATGGTGCCGGTGGTGTGCCGCACGCGGTAGATGAGGTTATTCTGGTCTGCATTGTTCACGCTCACCTCGAAGGGTTGTTGCGCCAGCACACCGGAGCCGAAGTCATGGCTCATACCAAGCGACCACGTCCCGTTGAAGACGCCGATGTCAAAGCTCCCGTCGCCGGCCACGTCGCTGTCGCTCCAGGCGTTGCCACTCTGCAGGTTGGCAGAGATGTTGTTGCCGTTGCTGAACGGCGCGTTGTTTTCGTCGAGGACGGTGCCGCGGAGGTGCGCGGTGACGGTATAAACGAGGAAGGTAATGCCGTTAATGTCGGTGCCGTCCGTCACCTCGAAATTGGGATAGGTGCCGACATAATTTGCAGGCCCGCCATTGTCATCCTGGTTCAGTTGGATCCACCAGTTTTTGGGATTCGCGACCGTGCCGCCATAGATGCCGAAATCGAACGAGCCGTTGGCGGCCGTCGTCGCATTGACGGTCGTGTTATCATCGGCGCGGGCGATGATCGCCAGATTCGGGACCGGGATGTTGCTGTTGTCCCTCGCGATGCCACGCAGGTGGGTGGTGACCGTGTGGGCCGTCAGGTCTTTGAGCACCGCGACGCCGGCCGCGCCTACGATCACTTGCTCCTGAGAGAAAAGATAGAGCGGCGACTGCCCTTCAACGTCCCAGTTTTCAGGGACGACTCCGAGGGTGTAGTTGCCAGTGGCATCCGTGATACCGCCGGCCTCGTATTCCGTATCGCTGTCGGGTTCACCCCTGACATCAATGAAGGGCACCGCCGTGCCGGCCTGCGTGCGCACGGTCCCGTAGATGAGCGCGGTGGCACGCGGCATGTCGAGATTGAATCCCGTCACATTGCCCGCGCTGGCATCCGAGAAGCCAGCCTGGCGGACCAGGCCCTGAAGGGCCAGCGGCCCGACAACGCCAACGCCCAGTTCCAAAGCCCCGGCGGCGGCATCGAGCACGTAATTTCCGGCGGCATCGGAGAAAGAGAACGAGAACAAACCGGCCTGAGTTTGGCTGAAGACCAGTGCTCCTGTCACCGGCGCATGAGCCGCCGAGTCATCCCGCACCGCGCCGGCGATGGTGCGGGCGCGGGTGGTGAGCACCGCATCTGCGCTGGCGGCAAAACTGCCCGCAGGCACGGTGGTCCGCGGCGCGGCAGCGATGTTGAAGATGAAGCCACTCTTCGCCGCGATCAGGAAATAGGACTTCGCCGGCACCTTCATGGAAAAGTTCCCCGTGGCATTGGTCCTCGCGACACCGGCGACATCCCAGTCACCCTCCGGCGTGCCCGCCGCGATGAGGACGATGGCTCCCGCCTGCGCCACGGCGCCGGCCATGACCCGGCCGGAAATGCCGCTGCCGCTGTAATCCTGCTGCGTCACCATCAGCGTGCCGGTGAACGTAAATGCGGCTCCGCTGTCCTGCGTGATGCGAAAGATGTGCCGTCCCTCCAGCCGTCCCGGGAGTTCCTCCGGCGAGAAGTAGAGCTTTGTCTGGATCGCACTGTTCACTGCGCCGTCTTCGTCGCCCGGCACGTTCAGATTCCGCCGTCCTGCGAGGTTCGTGACTTGCCCGTCGGTCACTTTGACGCGCAGCAATGGGATGTCGCCGGCGTTTATGGAGTTGCTGTTATCGGCGTCGAAAAACTTCTCCACGATCACCCGCTGCCCGCTGCTCACGCCAGTGATGTTCAGGGTGATGGTGCCATTGAAGGAATTGCTGACCGTGGCCGGCGAGACCGTCAGCGCCGCAGTCGCGCGCCCGGCGAGCAGAAGCAGAAGGCCACTGGTCAGGAAGCGCCGTCTCCAGCGGAGCCATGTGGATTCAATTGGGGAACGGCAGGAAGAGGAAGTGCTCATGGCGGCAAGAATCCGCCCCGCCGCCTGTGAAGTCAAACTATGCTTCACGGCAGACGCGCATGCGGTTCTGGGCAGAGGGCTGGCGGCGCTTTGGGCGACAGTTCTTCCGCTATAGCCTCACACTATAGGGGGTGCCGGCGTCGCCAGTTGCTGCGCCACCTCCGTCTGCCACGCGACGAAGGACGCTGCGTCCAGCCCCTCCAGTCGGGCCCGCAGGGCCGCGTCCGCGCGCTCCGGCCAGTCGGCCTCAAGGACCGCCAGCAACCGTCGGAAGTCCGCTTCATTCTCAGCGACACCGGCCTCTGCGTCACGGTAGCACTCCTCTGGATCATACTCCTTCTTCATGTGGTCGCGGTAGATCTTTTCCAGTTCCAAGCGCGGCGGTCCGTCGGTCACTTTCATGATCTCAATGAACTGGATGTCGCACCGAAGCAGAGCCTCCCCCGCCAACCAGTCCTTCCGCGCTTCGATAACCGCGTGCAGGTGTTCCAGCCAGGATCGCTCCAGCGTGGCTCCGATCCCTTCGACCACGAGCTGATGCAGGGCTTCAATGCCCGCGCGCAATTCCGGGATGGTGATCACGTCATGCCAGCGGGTGTAGAAGTCCTCACACTCGTCCATGATTGTCTTTGCCTGCGCCAAGTCCTGGCCGCGACCCACCGCCGACATCGCCCAGTCCACGCGCTCACGCATTTTCAAATACTCCTCGATGAAGGCGTCGGGTGGTTTTTGCATACAGTTGGCTGCTGCCATAGCTCCACTCTCTGCCCGGGACAAGGCCCGCGTAAGGCGGGCTGCGCGGTATCGAGTCAAGGCTCCGGCACCAGCGTGACAGTGAGCCAGAGGAAGCGGCGGTTGTTGGTGTTGCAGGGGGCGGTGTCCTTGATGCGGATGCCGCCGGGGCTGGCGGTGCGGCTTACGGGCGCAGGCCTTTGAGGGCGACGGTCGTGGAGGCGCCGTTTTCCGTGCTGATGGTAAGGGTGGCGCTGTAGGCGAAGGGGCCGGGGGCCGGCGGGAGAGTGAAGGTGACGAATCCGTCTTCGTTGTTGCCGTGGTCGCCGCCAATGTCGCCGGAGAAGACGCCGCCGGAGAAACGGGCGGCATCGGGGCCGGAGAAGGTGCCGGGCAAAAGCCGCGTGGCGGGGCCGGTATAGGTGACCGGACACGGGAGGGTGATGGTGGTGGCACCACTGGCGGGTTTCAATGTCAGTTTGCCCGGGGCGGCGAGGGCGGCCTCGTCCGGGGAATTCTCCGGTCGTGCGGGCGGACTGCCGGGGGCCTGGATGGTGAGGGTGATGTCGCCTCCCCTGAGGACCAGATCCGGCGGGAGGCCTGCTGAAGGATCTATGGTGACGCCGAGACTGCCGGTGCCGCCCTGGATGCCGTTGGGCAGACCGAGTGCTAGATAAACTAGCGGCACATTCACCTTGATGTTACCGAGGGTGGAATGCAACTCTTCGGAATCAAAAGTGACGTCGATGCCGTCGGAGCTGGTGGGGTACTCGAATCCTCTCCATCCGGGGCGAAATAAGCACGCGGCCGGATCGAAGAGGCCGGTGCATGCGCCGGAGACGGTAAAGGGCACGATGGCGATCCCTTCGCTCTGGGTCAAGGTGACGGTGGGCGGGGATACGGTGACGACGTAGGTGGCGAGCTTACTTTCGATGTCGGCGTCGCCGTCCTGCTCGCGGGCTGTGTTAACGCATCCCGCGGCGGTGAGGGCGAGGGCGCAGCCGAGGAGGCGGAGAGTGGTGCGGGGGTGCGGCTTCATTACGGGAGGGTCTTGCGGCTGAAGTTTTGGATGACGTGCATCTCGGATCCCGGGAACGGCATCCAGGGTTCGGACTCGGCGTCGAGTCGCGCGACGACGGTTTGTCCCGCGGGCGGTGGACGGTAGAGGGCGGCGGTAAACCGGTGGTCCCAACTGTCACCGGGATTGAGGCGGAGGCCGGTGGGGGAGTTCACCAGTTCCATGATGACACCGTCGCCGTCAGGATCGTCGTGCGCGTAGAAGGTGGCCATGTCCATGCTGCCGGTGCGGACCACGAAACGGTGCCGCAGCGGCGGACCGGTCTCCGTGCCGCGATAGAGAATATTGATGGTGCTGGACCCGCCGTCTTCATTGCGGTATTGCGACGTGCCGGCGATTTGTCCGACGGTGAGGCCGGCGGTCGAGAGGCGTCCGCGGTCGAGGGTGGCGGTGAATTTTTTCGGCGACAGTTCATCGCGGGTTTCGCCTTCATCGAGGGGCTGCTGATGATAGAAGCGCGGCGCGACCGGGGTGCTGCCGGTGAAACTGCCGAACAGGAGCATCATGGAGGGCGAGAACCGGACGGCGAAGTGGGTGTCATTGCTGGTCTTCCCGCCGGTGGCCACTCTGAGGGGACCGCTGATGGCCCCGGGTGGCACCATGACAACGAGTTCTCCCGCACTGTGGCCGGTGACCGGTGCCGGCACGCGGGTGCCGCCCGGCCCGGCGAAGGTGACGGTGTTCTGCGCGGGGTCTGCGGCAAAACCGGTGCCGCGGAGCTGGACGCTGCGCCGGATTTCGCCGTGGATGGGCATGAGCCGCTCCACCCGGGGCGCGCCCGCGGTGAGGCCGGTGGTGGTGAAGTCGAGCGGAGAGGCGGCGTAGCGTATGGGGACGTATCGCGCGGGATGCACGGAGACGGAGGTGAAGGTCGCGGTCAGGGTCACCGTCTGCCCTGACGCCGCCGGGAGCCGGAAGATGCCGTCATTGAGGAGGATTTCCAAGTCCACGGTGGTCGGCATGGAGGTCGTGGCGCCCTGATTGAAGAGGCTGATGAGAAGCGTGGGGGGATGAGCGATGAGTTCGCCGGCGGCGATCCTTGCAGGCTCCGTCCCGGCGTTGGAGACGATGTCGAACTTCACACGTTCCGCGCCGGCCTCCGTCACCACCATTTGCTGGATGTCGAAGGTCGCCCGGCTGCGGTAGAGACGCGCCATGCCCAGCGTGGAGCCGGCACTGAGGGCGGTGAAGTCGGGCTGGAGGTTCTGAAATTTCACCTCGAACTGCTCCGTCCGCGGCCCGTCGAGCGATGAGGTGAGGCGGAGCGCCGGCGCGGTGCCGGCCAGCAGCGTGCGAAACGCGGCGCTGAACGATGGTCTGAAATAAGGGTCCTGCACGAGGACTCTCTGCGTGACTTCACCCGGGAACGGGGCACTGTCCCGGACCATGACGTCCACGGCAGCCAGGGTGACGCCCGGCAGCGCAGAGACGGTGATGACGGCGCCGCTGAGTTGCGCCGAGAATTGGGTCGCCTCCGACGGTGTCAGGGGAACGAGGGTGTAGGGCGGGGTGCCGCCGCCGACGAGGAGTTGGCCAACGGGACTGCCCGGCGGCGGGATCAGCAGGACGCTCTCCGTGGTGGGCCGGATCGTGAGATTAGTCGAGCCGAAGATGCCGGAGGTGACATAACAGCCGACGCCGTTGCTGGTGCCCGCGGCATTCGTCACCGTGACGCGATAGGGCACACCGTCCGTGGGGTCGCTGGGCCCCGGGGTGGCCGGCAGGGCGGCGGGCACGACCACGGAGAGAAACTCTGCGGTGCTTGCCGTGGCCGCGACCGTCCAGGAGTCAGTCCCGCGCTCAAAGCGCACCGTGTTCTCGCCGGCCACGGGCGAGAAGCGTGCGCCGAGGAAATTCACCACCCGCCCGGGGATGACATACTTTTTCGGTGCGAGGTAACGGATGAAGGGTTTCGTGTCCGGCGGCGCGAGTTGCCGCGCCCGGTAGAAGCGCTGCGGAAATCCAGGCTGGAACGGCACCAGAAATTCGCGGCCGCCGGGGATGACGCTGCGCTGAAAGTCCGGTTCTTTCGCCCACGGGCCGAGCAGGGAACTGGACGACTCCAGCAGGAGCGTGTCGGGGTCGGCAAGGATTGTTTCGACCGGAATGCGCAGCTTGCCTGTCGGCAGCAGGCTCAGATCCTGGATGCGGCCAGGTGAATCCTGAGCCGAAGCCGGCGGGATGTTGAGGAACAGCGCGAGCAGCAGACAAAGTCCGCAGGAGAGAGTACGGATGGATGTGGGATTTGGTTTCACAGTGGAATTACGGTTCGGGAATCAGGGTGACTTCCAGCCAGAGGAATCTGCGGGCGTTGGTGTTGTAGGGGGCGGCGTCTTTGATGCGGACGCCGCCGGGGATGGCGGTGGTGGCGACGTTCCAGACTCCGCCGGGCGGGCGCATCCCGACGCTGGTGCCGGGGGAGTCGAGGTCGGGTGCGCCGAAGACTTCCAGTTTCACCTGCGGTGGGATGGGGGTGGGCAGGAGGATGTCGAGTGCGAGGCGGGCGGCGGCTCCGGTTCCGGTGATAGTGGAGGATGGCGCGAAGGCGGCGCTGCTTTGCGTGGGATTGAGGCCGAGGGCGTATTCGATGCGGTCGGCGAGGCCGTCGCCGTCGAAGTCGCCGCTGCCGTTGCTGATGTAGGTGTAGCCGAAGTGCGTGATTTCCCAGGGATCGGCCATGCCGTCGAGGTCTTCGTCTTCGGTCGTGGCGTCGCGGCCATCCATGGTCAGGACGAAGGGCTGGGTGCTGCCGGTGTCGTTGGCGACGAGGAGATAGTAGTCGTGATTGGCAAACCACGGCCAGCCGTAGTTCACGAGCGAGACGTTGAGCGAGCTGTCTGCGTTGGTGCTGATGTAATGCTGGCTGCTCTCCAGCGGGATGGTGCCCTGCTCGATGAGGATGCGGACTCCGGCGTCGTGGGTGGCGGTGTGTTTCCAGCGCAGTGCGCCGATGGGCACGGGAATGCGATACCGCTTCCGCTGGCCGGCGGTGAGCGTGGTATTGATGACGCCGGTGTAGAAGTCCACGACGGTGCTCGCGCCGACGGTGCCGCCGCTGGTGCTGCTGCTCAGCGAATACTGCGCGCTGTTTTGCGCCTGCACGCCGACGTAGTAAGTGTGCGCGGGGCGCAGCGGCGGAGTGGTGAGGGTGTAGGTGCCGCTGGCGTCGTAGCGCGGATACGGCCCCTGGTTTTTGTTGTCGGTGGCCCAGTGGCTGAGGTCGTAGATGTTGCCGGTGCTGATGAACGGATAGTCGCCGGGCGGGGTGGTGTCGCGCACGAAGACGCGGACGTCGCCGATGGTTTCGTTGAAGGTGAGGTGCCAGTTGTTCGGGGCGTCGAGGGGGACGGTGAATTTGTAGTAGCGCACGTCGGCGGGGGCGAGGTTTTGCAGGGCGACGCTGCCGCCGTTGAGTGCGAGCGTTTGCACATCGCCGGTGCTGAGTTTCATGCGGTAGCGGGCATTGGTGCCGCCGGTGGCGCGCACGGCGGCATACCAGCGCCCGGGGGCGAGTTCGCGCTCCATGCGTCCATTCACGGGCGTCCAGTTGCCGTACTGGGTGCCGGTGCCGTTGAAGGAATAATGCACGAGGGAGTCGCCGCCGAAGGGCGGGCCGGTGGAGTCGTGGTGCGGCGTGGGGATGCCGCCGGCGCGCAGGTAGAGGTCGGGGTTGCCGTTGAGCGCGATGAGTTCGGCGCGCAGCAGGCCGCCATTTCCGGCAGGCACATCGAAGGCGTAGAAGTGCCATGCGTCATCGGCGAGGTCGCGGCCCTGGTCGCCGGGCAGGCCGCTGCCGGTATCGGCGAAGGTGCTGCCAGGCGTGGCCGGCATGGTGTAGGCGGGCAGATTCAGCGTCGTGGGCTGACTGGTGAGGGTGTAGCTCACGGTGCCGTCGGCGACGACTTCCACCCACCATGTCCGTGAGGGCTGGAAGTAAGGCGGGGCCATGATGAGGTCTTCAGCTCCGATCGCGGCGGTGTAGTTGCTGCTGCTGAAGTCCGGCACGTCGCGCACGTACATGACGACGTTCGGCGTGGTCGCGTCCAGTTTCAGCCACCAGCCGAGGATGGCCTGACCACTCACAGTGGCGGGCACCTGGACTTCGTAGAACTGGCGCTGGCCATTGAGCAGCGCGCGGCTGTGGGTGTGGCTGAAGCCGTTGCCATTTTCCGTGCTGGAGAAATTCAGCCGCTGCGGCTGGAGCACGCGGATGACGAGATTCGCGGACGCCGGCGCGGGCGGCGAGCCGGTGGCCTGGGTGTCCAGCGTCAGGCTCCAGGTGCCGGCGGGCGGGGAGGCGTAGGAGAGGACGGAGCCATTGGCATTGCCGGAGCTGCCGCCCTGGGAGGCGTAGTAGAAGGTCTCGGGCAGCGCGGCATCGGAGCGCAGGTGCATCCCGGGATCGCCCACGCGATTGTCGAGCCGCACCTCCAGCCCTGGCGAGCCGGCGGGCACGGTGAACTGAAACGCCTTCATCTGCCCTGACGCCAGCGCCACGGCGGTGCTGCTGCCCGCCGCAGTGGCGGTGCCGAGATTCGTCACCGGCAGGGGCGTGCTGCTGGCGATGGTGCCGGACGCGCTCCCCGTGCCAACGTAGGACGACGCCGGCACGCCCGGGTTCACGCCTTCACTCACGGCGGCGAGGTAATAGTCGCCGGCCTCGAGGAAGGTAAATCCCGGGGGCGGCAGGAGCACGAAGCGCTCGCTGTCCGGCTGCTGCTGAAAGCGTCCGCCGCTGCCGTAGATGCTGCCGGTGCTCTCCACGTCCGGCAGCACGTCCTTGCGCAACGCCAGACAGAGATCGCCGGCGGTGGGCGTGAGCGTGACTTCCCAGCTCGGCGTATTGGCGGGGATGGTCACTTTGAAATACTTCGCCATGCGCGCGGGCGTGGCGGCGACGGGCTGGCTGCCATTGAGCGCGAGATTCGTGACCGTGATGGCCTGCCCCGTGCCAATGCCGCGGCTCTCCAGCGTGTAGCTCATGGGGGTCACGTCGAAATAATTGGTCACGCCGATGAAGTAGGTGCCCGGCTCCAGCGGGCTGCCCATCGCCGCCACCATGAACTGCCCTGTCACCCGGCGCCCGTCCGGATCGTAATCACGATGGTTCATGTCCTCATAGGGCACGCGGTTCGCGCCGTCCGGCCAGGCATTATAGGCACCGGGGAAGCCGAAGGTGTTCAGATTCTGCGGCAGTTGCCCGCGGCGCACGGCCATGACCGGACGTCCGCCGGTGACATTGACGAGGCGGAGGTCCCAGCCTTTCACGCCCGCGGGCACGGTGACTTCCCAAAATCTCCAGAGGCCCGCGGCGTGGCCGCTCACAGTGGCGCTGCCGCCGTTGAAGGTGAGCGGCGACGGCCCGGCGGCGATGCTGATGTGCAGCGTGCCGGTGGCGGCGGGATACGTGCTGCTGTTGAACACATCCCCGGTGCCAATCAGGAACGACCACACGCCCGCGGCGGGCGAGGTGATGTGAAATTCACTGGCAAACGAAACGGAATTCTCGCCGCCGAAATAGCCATAGTTGAAGCCGTTCCCGCGTGGAAGTGCCGTGCCGGGCACGGCGGTGAGCTGCGGATTCCCCGTGAGCGTGTCGAGCACCACATCCAGCGAGGACGCGCCCGCCGGCACGGTGATTTGGTAAGCCTTGTTCTGCGCGCTGGTCAGGCTCACCGCGGTATTCGTCGGCGTGGCGGTGGCGCTGCCGAGATTCGTCACCGCCAGCGGGCCCACGCTGGTGATAGTGCCCTGGGAACTGCCGGTGCCGATGAGGTAGGTGGGCGACACGCCTTCACTGACCGCCGCGAGGTAGTAGTCGCCCGGCATGATGAAGGACTCGCCCGGCGACGGCAGCACGACGAAGCGCTCGCCGTCCGTTTTGCTGATGCGTTCGCCGCCGCCACTGAGCACCCCGCCGCCATTCGGGTCCGGCACCGTGCCGCGCAGCAGCCACAGCAGCATCTCACCGGCGGAAGGCTCCAGCTTGATCTCCCACGACGGCGTGTTCGCCGGCACGGTCACTTTATAATAAGCCATGCGCCGCGCGGGCAGCACGGGCGTCACCGCCGAGCCGCCGCTGAAGGCCAGCGTGGTGACCGGCAGCGCCTGACCGGTGCCGATGCCGCGGCTTTCAAAGGTGTAGCCCACCGGATTCGGGCCGGGATTCTGCACGCAGACATAATACGTGCCCGGCTCCAGCGGGCGGCCCATGGCCGCAGTGAAACTGCTGTAATAGCGGAGCCGTCCGTCGGCCTCGTAGTCCCGCCAGGTGTAGTCCACCTGGTGCGTCCATTGATGGCCGGAGGGCCAGGTGACGCTGTAACGGCCGAAGTTGTGCGTCGTGCCGATGAAGGTGGACAGGAGGTCGCGGCACACCACCATCTCCGGCGGCTGATCGCTGACGGTCTGGCCCGTCACATTGGCCAGATTCAGATCCCAGCCGAGCACGCCCGCCGGCACGTCCACGCGGAAGAAGCGCCAGCCATTCGGCTGGTGATTCGTCACCGCGCTGGTGCCGCCATTGAAGGTAATGGCCGGAGCCGTCCGCGCCGTGACTACCAGCGTGGCGGTGGAGTCAGGAAAAGGAGGGACGCCGCCATCGTAATTGCTGTTCACGAGGATGCGATACTCGCCGGAGGGCGCATTCGGAATGACCACGAGCGACGGATGATAAGGCGTGCCATCGAACTGCCCGTAGTCGAAACCGTAGCCCGAGTTGTTGTAGGGATACGGCAGCCGCAGCCCGCTGGCCAACGACACCCCGGGCGCGCCGGTGCGTGAATCCAGGCGCGCCTCCATGCCAATGACGCCCGCCGGAGCGAGCACGCGATAGGCTTTGATCTGCCCGCCTTCCAGACTCACCGGCACGCTCACGCCTGCGCCCGTCGCGGTGCCGAGGTCCGTCGCCACCAGCGGGCCGTTGTTCGACAAAGTGCCCGCGGCATTGCCCGTGCCGATGTCGCTGAAACCGGGACTTTGCCCCTCGCTGGCCACGGCGATGTAGTAATCACCCTCGTCGAGAAAATCCTGATTGTTCCGTGGCAGCAGGACGTAGCGTTCCTTGCCCAGTTTGGTCAGGTGCTTGCCGCAGTTGTAGTCCACGGTGGAGTAATACTCAGCAGCCGGCAGCGCACTGCGGCGCACGGTGAGCGTCATGTCGCCCAGCGTGGGCGTGAGCACCAGTTCCCAACTGCGCAGGCCCGCGGGCACCGTGGCTTTGTAAAAACGATGCTCGCGCGGCGCCATATTCCCCGTGCCGAGCGACGACGGCGTGTTTGCATTGCCCAGCGTGGTCACGCCGATGGCCTGGCCCGTGCCGATGCCGCGGCTCTCCAGCGTGTAGCTCATCGCCGCCGTGCCCTCTGTATTCCCCACGCCGACATAATAAGTCCCCGGCTCCAGCGGACGGCCCATGGGGATGACCATCTGCCGCCAGCGATGGGGATTGCCCGCCGTCGTCTCGCGGTCGGTGAAGTCACGCTGCTGCGTCCACCGAAACCCCTGCGGCCATGTCGTAAATTCGCAGGCCGAACCATTATTCCAGCCTCCGGGGCTTACAGATGCCGGCAGCGACCCGCGGCCCACGACGACGCCGGGATTGCCGCTCGTGACATTGGCCAGCTTGAGTTCCCAGCCGAGCAGCCCCGCCGTGTTCGGCACATCCACGCGCCACCAGCGCCACTCGGTGTGGTGCTGATTCGAAATCACCGAGCTGCCGCCATTGAACGTCACCACCGGCGCGGGAATCTCGCGCGTATTCAACGTGAACGCCCCCAGCGCCGCCGTGTCCAGATAGATGCCCGCATACCACACATCCGCCTGGTGCCCCGGACGATCCAGCCGGCCCGTCACGCTGGAGTAGTCGAAATAACTGTAGCTGCCCTGGCCGCCATTGCGATAGTTCCACCGCCCCGGCAGCGCCCCGCGTCGAATGGCGATCTCCGTGCCCGCCACCTGGCCGCTGAGTTCCAACTGCCAGCCGAGTTTGCCAAGCTGGGAGTCAAGGTCCGTGAGCGCATAGTAGCGCCAGCCCGCGCGCAGCGGCTGGTCATTCACCTTCGTGTCCGTGAAGGCGATGGCCGTCGTCACCGGCGCGCTGTTTTTCAAAGTGAACGTCGCCGCGCCGCCGCCATACACCGTGATGAACCACGTCCCATCCGTCAGCCCCGGCGGCACCAGCGTCACGCCATCCACCGACAGCCCTGACACCTCGCTGAAGGCATCATTCAAATACGGACTCCCCGCCTGGTCCCGCCGCACCGCTACATTGGGATCGCCTGCCGACGGCGTCGTGCTCACGTCCCAGCCCAGCAGGTTCGACGGCACGGTGGTGCGGTAGAGCTTGAACGGCGCACCGCTGAACGACACGCCGGTCTGCGTGGTGTTGAAGGCAATGTCGGTCACCGTCTGAATGCGCGAATCCAAGTTGATGCTCTCTCCCGGGTTCCCGCTCACGCCGATGAAGACCGTGCTCGTGTCCAGATACGGCGGCACCATGAGCATCTGCCCGTTCAGCGTGCTGTCCGCCGCATTCACCGGCGCCTGCCCCTTCCGCACGCGAATGTCCCGCGCCAGCCCATTGAGCCACAGCGACCACGCCGGCGTCCCCGTCGGAGCCGATGCTTTGAAGAACCGCGTCCCCTCCGCGCCGATCGCCAGCGCACCGGGGCCGCCATTGCTCACCGCCTCACCGATGTCGTAGGCATTGTTCACATTCGCGTCCGTGAACGGCAGCACGCCCAGATCCTGCACGTAAATCTCCCCGCT
Source organism: Verrucomicrobiota bacterium (assembly GCA_031429155.1). Classification (GTDB taxonomy): domain Bacteria; phylum Verrucomicrobiota; class Verrucomicrobiia; order Verrucomicrobiales; family V1-33; genus V1-33. Next base: position 16,249 of record JANOZA010000021.1, read on the forward strand.
CACCAGACTCCACGTCGCCCCCGCCGACGCATTCACCAGAATGAACCACTCCTGCCCCGCGCCATATTCATTCGGCGCGAACACAAACCCATCGCTCCCCGCCCGCTCCGACTTCCGATTGAAGTCCGACGTGCTCGCCTGCGCCCCCTGCTTGATATAAAGGTCCGCATTCCCCGCCGTCACCCGCAGCGCCGTCCGCCACCCGCCCTGCACGCTGGCTTCGGTCACGATCTTAAAATGATACGCCCCGGCAGAGTTGTTCGGATGCGTATAGGCCTGAGTGCCGGTGTTGTTGGAGCCGGGATCCCATGTGAGATCGGTTTGGGCACGGGCACTGAGAACGGAGAGACACAAGAACAGCAGGAAGCAGCGTAGTGGATGGTTCATGGGAATGAGGCTGGGTTTGACCTCCAAATACCGAACCCGGCGCGATGGTAACGGACGGGAACGAAAAAAATTTTGCTCACCCCCTTGTCTCCGCATAAAAGGATTCCCGCTGCGCCAGCTTCCTGGTTACGATGAGTTCTCCGCCTATGACTCCCTCCCCATCAAGCCAACCACTCACGACGCCTGATCCCGCAGCGGCGCTCGATGGACTGATGACGATCTACGGGCAGTTATCGGCGTCGCTGCCGGAGTCTGTTGAGGAAGCCGCGCCGGGCGTAGTTCTCGGCCAGTGCCGCCTCATGGAAAAGATCGCCGAGGGCGGCATGGGAGTCGTCTGGATGGCGGAACAGCTCGCGCCGGTCCACCGCACCGTGGCCTTGAAGATCATGAAGGCAGGCATGGACTCCGCAGAGTTCCTGCGGCGTTTCGGCGTGGAGTTGGAATCACTCTCGCGCCTGGAGCATCCGAACATCGCCCGGATTTATGACGCCGGCATCACGCCGCGCGGGCGTCCTTTCCTGGTCATGGAACTGGTGCGCGGGGCGGCGTCCGTCACTGACTGGTGCCGGCGGGAAAATGTGAGCCTGAGGGCGCGGCTGGAGCTGTTCACCTCCATTTGTGAGGCCGTGCAGCACGCGCACTCCCGGGGCATCATCCACCGGGACTTGAAGCCCTCGAATCTGCTCGTCACCGCGGACGGAGGCGCGACGCGACCAGTGGTGATTGATTTCGGCATCGCCCGGGCGTTGAACACAGACATGAGCGCCACCCTGGCCACTGAGACGGGCCGCGTGCTGGGGACGCCGGCGTACATGAGTCCCGAGCAGGCGTCCGCAGGAACAGGAGCGGCGGACACGCGGGCGGACGTCTATGCGCTGGGCTGTGTGCTCTATGAATTGCTCACGGGCTCGCCTCCATTTGATCACGAACGCATCCGCACTAGCAGCATGGCGGAACTGGTGAGAATCCTGCAGGAAGAGGATCCGCCGCCGCCGAGCGAACGCCTGCGCCGCAGCGGCCAGAACGGCTCTGCGCTGCGGGGCGAACTGGACTGCATCGTCATGCGGGCGCTGGAAAAGGACCCGGAGCGTCGCTACCGCACTGCCGCAGCGCTGGAGGATGACGTGCAGCGCTACCTGCGCGGCGAGACCGTCCATGCGCGTCCGTCGTCGCTCACCTATCGCCTGCGGAAACTGGTGGCTCGTCACAAGCCCGCCACGGCGGCCATCAGCGTGGGCGTGCTCGCCGCGGCCGTCATCGGCGCGATGGCACTTCGCCAGTGGCAGAAGGAAAAACGCGAGCAGGAGGAGCGTCGTGCCGTGGAGGAACTCGCCACAGAAAGCGAGCGCCGCGGCGACGAAAAAACCGCTCTCAGCGTCACGATTTCCGCCGCTCACGCATTTCTCTCCAGCGGGCAGGAACACGACGCCATGCTTCGTTTCATCGAAGCGGGCCGGCTCTCACAGCACCTCTCGATGCCGGAAGCCGCAGACCGTTTTCGCACCGAAGCCTGGCGACTCAGCCGTCAACTCGGCCTGCCCGTGGAAGGCCCGTGGCTGCCGCGTTCGCATCCCGTGCAACGGCCCGGCAACAGTCACTGGTATCAGCGCATCGAGTTGCCGATGACGTGGACGGACGCCGAAGCCGCGTGCCGCGCGCTGGGCGGGCACCTTGCCACGGTGGATTCGACAGAGGAAAACCGCTGGGTGCATGGGTGGTTCGCGCAGACATACGTATGCTGGCTGGGGGCGCAGCGCGGGGACGACGGCCAGTGGCAATGGATCACCGGCGAGCCATTCACCTGGACTAACTGGGCCGGCGGCGAGCCCAGCGACACGAGTGGAGAGGAGAAGTATCTGAACTTCGGCAGCTCGCGCCTGACGTTCTTCCGCAAGGACGATACCTGGAATGATCATCGCAACACCGGCGACAACAGCGGCTGGTGGCTGACCTATCCGCTGTGCGAATGGGAGCCGCCCGCAGTGCCGCCCGCCAGGCCTGCGCCTGTGGCCCGGGCCGCTGAGTTGCCGCGCAGTTCGCTGCGCACTTTCGGCGGACACTGGTATGCACGCATCAATGAATCCATAACCTGGGAGGAGGCGGAGGCCGTCTGCGTCGCGCTCGGAGGCCATCTGGCCTGCATCAACTCGGAGGCAGAGAACACTTTCGTCTTCGATCAATTCGCGACAGACCGTTATTGCTGGCTGGGCGCCACCGATGCCGGGCATGAGGGGGAATGGCGGTGGCTCACCGGCGAGCCGTTCCGCTTCATGGCATGGGCGACTGGTGAGCCGAGCAATTTTCTCGTCGGCGAGCACTATCTCATCACCGGACAGGATGCGTGGAATGACGCGCGCGGCTTTACCCGGCAGTGGAATGACATGCCGGTGCAGGGCGACTGGGCCGGACGGATGATCACGTCTCCCGTTTGCGAATGGGATCATTTGCCCACACTGCGCTGACATGAATCCCGGCGACTCCCCAGAAGACAGCCCCACGCTGCCCGGCGTGTTTCCGGACACGCGCTGGACGATGGTGCTGCGGGCAGCGGGAGAAGGCGGAAGCCACGACTCACGGCGGGCCATGGAAGACCTTTGCCGTGCCTACTGGCGGCCGGTTTATGTCGCCTCCCGGCGCCACGGGCTCAGTCACGAAGACGCGGAGGACCTAACGCAGACGTTCTTCGCCGATCTCGTGGCGACGAATTCCATCCACCGCGTTTCACCGGATGCCGGGCGCCTCCGCTGGTTTCTCCAGGCCTCCCTGCGCCATCATCTCAGCCATTGGCGCGGCCGTGCGCTGGCTGCCAAGCGGGGCGGCGGACGCGAGCCGCTCCGGCTGGATATGTCCGGCGCGGAGAATTACTATCACCTCATCCCGGCGGATAAGTTGACGCCGGAGGTGCTCTATGACCGCCACTGGATGCTGGCGCTCATGGACCGCGCCATGGCGACGCTGAGCGATGAACAGTCCAGCCGCGGGCGCAGCGCGTTCTTTGCCTCCGTCCGCCCGGCCCTCACCGCCGAGGGCACCGGCAGTTGCTATGCCGCCATCGCCGCCGAACACGGCCTCACCGAAGCCGCCGTGAAGATGGCCGTCGTCCGCCTCCGCACCCGCCTGCGCGAAATCATCCGCACGGAAATCAGCGAGACCGTGGCCACGCCGGAAGAGGTGGATGATGAAATCCGGCACCTCTTCGCTGCCTTCGGGCAGTAGCCGCCGGGCTTAGGGAAACGCTGATTAACGGGACGTAGCTCGACTTTCCAAAGTCGAGACCCCGCAGCGCTCGACATTGGAATGTCGAGCTACGCTTAAACCAGCGCTTCCTTAAAGCTCGAGGACTTCCTGCCGCGGCACCAGCTTTTCACAACCCGGGCACTGCAACGCCATCTCCCGCGAAGTGTCGCTGAAGAGATGCCCGCACAGCCCACACACCACCTGATGCCGGCGCCGCCGGTGGTCGCGGCGACGGTCCCGCATCATGCGCCACACCCACATGAGCCCAAGGAGCACCAGCAACCCGCAGAGGTTGAAGATAATGAGATTGGTGAGCGACGTCTGGATCATGGAACCGCGGAGCCATACCATCCCGCCCGCCGGATTCAACCTGCTTGGCCCACCTCCCAAGGCCAACCGCCCTCCTCCCCCCTCGACTCCGCCCCCCTTCCGGAACGTTCCCCCGGCCACTCCGGATTTCCGCAATCCCTTCCGGAACGTTCCCCCGGCCACTATGGATTTCCGTAGTCCTTTCCGGAACGTTCCCCCGGCCACTGTGGATTTTCACAGTCCTTTCCGGAACGTTCCCCCGGTCACTATGGATTTCCACAGTCCCTTCCGGAACGTTCCCCCGGCCACCTGGATTTTTCAGGGTCGCTCCCGGACGTTCCCCCGAGGACTGCCGTTTTGGCGGTTCGTTCCCGGACGTTCCCCCGTGGACTGAAATTTTGGCGGTCCCTCCGGGGACGTTTTCCTGTGGTTTGGGGGTCCGTAAAGCCGCGCTTTATCCGGATGGACCCCGCCTATTCTCAATCCATGAGCGATCCCCGCCAACCCTTCCCTCCGAAACAGACGCTTCTCTTCATTCTGATCCCGCTGCTGGCGACGTTCGCCTGCCAGCGGCTCTACCTTCACCTCGCGGGGGTGACGCATGTTTATCCGGGTGGAATCCTGGTGCATCACTTGTTCTTTGGAGTCCTGATGGTGATCCCTGCTGCGTTTGCTCTGGCCTTTGGAATCCGGCAGCGGCGGACGGCTATCGTGGCGCTCGCGGCGTTGGGCAGCGGGAGTGCGATGATCCTGGATGAGATCGTCTATCTGGTGGCGACGAAGGCTTCCGACGGCGACTACGTCTCCGGGCTCTCGCTCGGCGGGGCGCTTGTCTTTATCGCGCTCGGCGTAGTGCTGCTGGGGGCGCTCTACTGGCGATCCCGGCGGGAGTGAGGGCGGGTCTCAGCCGAGGAATTTGCCGCGCAGGTATTCCAGATGATACGCGGCCTGCGTGGTCTCGCCGGTGGCCTGACGCATGAGTTCGGGGGCGGTGAAGCGGCGGCCATGGGCGTGGATGTTCTCCCGCAAAAAGCTGAGCAGGGTGCCGTAGGAACCGGAGGCGAGTTCGGTGTCCAGCGCGGGATGCTGGCGGCGGGCGGCGCGCATGAGCTGGGAGGCGTTGAGGTTCCCGAGGGTGTAGGTGGCGAAGTAGCCGAATCCGGCGAAGCTCCAGTGGATGTCCTGGAGGCAGCCGCTGGCGTTGTCGGGGACGGTGAGGCCAAGGAGTTCGCGGAACTTTTCGTTCCACGCCGCGGGGATGTCGGCGACGGCGAGGTCGCCATTCACGATGCGGCGCTCGATTTCGAAACGAAGGATGATGTGGAGATCGTAGGTGACTTCGTCGGCTTCCACCCGGATGAAGCTCGGCGAGACGCGGCGGGCGGCGGCGGCGACCTGGGCGGGCGTGAATTTGGCCAAATGGGGGAAGTGATGGCAGGCGCGCGGCAGCCAGTGATTCCAAAAGACCTCGCTGCCGCCGATGTGGTTTTCCCAAAGCCGGCTCTGGCTCTCATGGATGCCGAGGGAGCAGGCGTCGCCGGCGGGGTATCCCCACTCGGCTTTGTTCAGGCCCTGGCTGTAAAGCCCGTGGCCGGCTTCGTGGAGAACGCCGTAGAGCGACGAGAGGAAGTCCGCGGTGTCGTAGCGGGTGGTGAGCCGGGTGTCGCGGGGGCCGAGATCGGTGCAAAACGGGTGGGTCGTGGTGTCAATGCGACCAGCGGTGAAGTCGAAGCCGAAGGCCTCCGCGACCTCGCGATTGAAGGCCATCTGGGCGGCGATGGGATAGCCGCCTGCGAGGAGGTTTTCCGGCTGCCGGGCGGAGACTTCCGTGGCCGGACCGACGAGCGCCGACTGCGCGGGCCCGAGCATGGCGAAGAGTTCCACGAGGTCCGCCGTCTTCGCTCCCGGCTCGTATTCATCGAGCAGGGCATCGTAACGGCAGGCCTGCCAGCCAAGCCGGTCAGCCTTTTCCTGGACCATGCGGACAAGCTTTTCCAGCATCGGCTGGTAGTGCGCGAAGTCCGAGCGCTTCCGGGCTTCGGCCCAGACGTGCGTGGCCTGCGCGGTGGTGCGGGAAAGTTCCTCGACGAATTCCGCCGGGAGCTTCGTGGCCAGATCGTAATCGCGCCGCCAGCCGCGGAGGTTCACGCCTTCCGCTGAATCCGCCGCGAAGCCCTGAGCCTCGCATTCCGCGATCCACCCACCGACATCGGTGGAAGTAGCCAGCCGGTGCTGCTGACCGCTCAGCCACGCGAGCTGGTCCGCCCGCCAGTCGCCCGCTTTCTCCGGCAGATAAGTCTCCTGATCCCAGCCCAGCGTGCTGGACGTGCTGCGGATGAGGGAAACTTCGCGGAATCGGCGGTGGAGAGACTGGTAGGCATCGGAGGTCATGCCCCCTGCCCTGCCCCGGCCCGGCAACCGTGGCAAGCGATCCGTCGCCCCCTTTCCAGCCAGTCGGCGGCTGCGCCGCGGGGTCAGTAAAACAAAATCGTCACGGAGTGAGAATTTACTTCACATTGCGGCGCAGCAATTATAAGGGCGACGCAGCCAGACGGGGCTCGCCCCCTTTTTTTACCTCCCTTTCCATTACCTCCCTTTCTACTCCCCATGAAACGCTCTGCACTCTTCCGCTGGATACCCTTCCGCCTCGCCGCTCTCGTGGCCCCGCTCATTGCTGCATGGCCGCAGGCCTCCCGCGCAGCCAACGCAACCTGGGCTGCCGGTGCAGGCACCGCTTGGTACACAGCCGCCAACTGGTCGCCCGCCGCCGCCCCCGGTCTGCAGGGAGTAGCCGCTTCCAATACCGACATCGCTACATGGACGAGCGCCGCCACCGCCACGACGTTCGGGATCAACATGACCACGGCGAGTCTCAATCTGGGGGCCATCTCGATTGATTCCACGAGAGCCCTCGCCACCAACGTAGGAAACAATGCTGCCACCGCTGGCGTGCTGCGTCTCTACGGAGCCACCGTCAATAGCGTGGCGAATACGATTATCCGGAACAACAGCGCGCAACTGCTCACCATTCAGGCGACTCAGACCGGCACCATGGGCGTGGTGCTGAGCAATACGACCAACAACATTGTCAACATCGACGGCGCGGGTGGCGTGACCATCAGCAGCATTATTTCGGAATCAGTCGCCGGAAACAAGCTCACCAAAGGCGGGGCGGGCACGGGAGTCCTGCTTCTTTCCGGGGCCAACACTTATACGGGAGCCACCACTGTCTCCACCGGCACCCTGCGCGCAGGAAATGCGCTCGCCTTCGGAACCATTGCGGGCGGGGTATCCATTACTTCCGGGGCTGTCGTTGATCTCAACGGTCAGGCCATCGGCGCGGAAGCCTTCGCCCTCAACGGCACCGGCATCTCTTCGGGCGGTGCCCTCACCAATTCCAGCGCTACCGCCGCCAGCCTCTCCGGCACGATCAACCTTGCCAGCAACTCCAGCGTTGGCGGCGCCGGCACCGGCGCGATGACCCTCAGCGGCATCATCTCCGGCCCTGGCACCTTAACGAAGGTCGGCACTGGTACCACCATCCTCTCCAGCGCGAACACTTACGCGAACGGCACCACGATTTCGGCGGGCATTCTCCAGCTCGGCAACGCGACTGCTGCTGGCACAGCTCCGAACATCACCCTGGCGGCAAGCGGCTCCGGCAGGCTGTTTGTGGGCGGTGGTGTCACCACTGGCTACAATATAGACATCAATGCGAGCCAGGCGGGCGCAGTGGGCCAGGGCCTCGTGCAGCAGACAGGCACCGGGCAGGCGACGATGAACGGCACGATCACGCTGGCGGCGCAGCCTGCTGCTGGCGGGGTCTTTGTCGGCGGCACTGCGGTTGGCAATGAACTGGTGCTCAACGGTGCGGTGAATGGCGGAGCCAGCATCGGCTTTTCCCAGCGCGACGGTCGCGTCAATTATAAAGGCGGCGGCAGCATCGGCGGACTTTCGCCGATCACCGGCACCGCATTCATCGGCGCGACCAACGGAATGCCAGTGCTCACCGTGCCGATCCTGGGCGCATCCGCTGCCGCCACGCTCGACCTCGGGACCTTCAGCCAGCAACTGGCCGGCATCACCAGGGGCGGGAGCACTGCGACAGTGACCGGCATTGCGGGCTCCATGCTCACCCTGGACGTCGCAGGCACAAACAGCTTCACCTACGATGGTGCCGTCGCCGGTGCGCTCGCGCTCGTGAAGTCCGGCACCGGCACCCAGCGGCTCTCCGGCACGAACTCCTTCACCGGCGGCACCGCCGTGAATGACGGGAGGCTGCTCGCCGCCAGCACCAGCGCCCTGGGCACCAACAGCGGCCTCACCGTCGGCGCGACCGGCACCTTCGGCTACCAGCCCACCGCGGCGGGGGCGCTCAATGTCGGCAGCGGCGCGTTTAATTTTGCCAATGGCTCCACCATCGGTGGTGCCCTCGGCGGCACGGCCAGCCAGTCGGCCGTCACCAGCACCGGCGCAGCCGTCACCGCAGGCAGTGTCACCGTTGATGTGTGGATGATCCCCGGCGTCGCACCGACCGCGGGCAGCAACAACCTCTTCACCGCCGGCAGCGGTCTCGACACCGCCAGCTACACGCTCGGCAAGGTCTATAACCCCACGGATTTCACCGTCAGCGGTCTCGCCGCGTCGCCCACCGCGGTCAGCCTCAATGTCAACGCCGCCACCGCGCTCACCACCGCCTACTGGCGCGGCGGGTTGGCCGGGGCCACGAATGTCTGGGCCGCGTCCGACGGCAGCACGCAGAGCAACTGGGTCGCCACTCCCGGCGGCGCGAACCAGCCGCTGGCGCCTGGCGCGGGGGCCGACGTCGTCATTTCCGACACCACCGTCTCCACCTCCCCGGCCCCGTCCACGCTCGGCTCCAACATGAGCATCAAGAGCCTGACGGTGAACGACACCACCAACGGCCTCGCGCTCAATGCCGACAGTTTCTCCCTCACCACCGGCACCGGCGGCATCACCGTCGCCAGCGGCGTGCCCGCCAGCAGCATCGCCGCCCCGGTCGCGCTCGGCGCGGCGCAGACGTGGACCAACAACTCCGCGAATCCCCTCACCGTCAGCGGCGTCGTCAGCGGCGCGAACCTCCTGACCAAAGACGGCACTGGCTCCGTCGTGCTCTCCGCCGCGAATACCAACACCGGAGGCGTGACCATCAACAACGGCACGCTC
>JANOZA010000022.1:0-9866 GCA_031429155.1 Verrucomicrobiota bacterium
TTTTCGTTGATCTTGAGAGCGTCGCTGATTTCCTCTACGGCATCGTCAAGACGGCCGAGGCGCAGCAGCGCGACGCCGCGGGCGTAGTGTGGAAACTCGATTTCGTAATCGCGCGCCTGGGCCTTGAGGAGTGTTTCTGAGGCATCCTCGTTGTTTCCCAGGCGAAGCTGAGTGACGCCGAGATTGCAGAGCGCATAAATATTCTGCGGCTCGAGCATCAGAATCTTGCGAAACTGGTTTTCTGCGGCGGCGTAATCGCCGGACTTGAACTGCTCTTCCGCGGCATTGGCGTAGGCTTTCAATTCAGGGGTCAGGCCCGCTTTGTCGCTCGCGCCAGTGGTCGGTGGCGGGGCGCCGGGCGAGGGCGCGTCGGCATCACTCTTTTCAACGATGTAGAGTTCTTTGCCGTCGGGACTCTGGAGCAGTTTGTTGACTTGCGTGGAGGTGATGATGTCGCGCTGATCTTTGCTGAGGACGACGGGAGCGGCCATTTCGTTCACCGAACGCAGCAGTGTTTCGGACTCGACGCCTAGTTCCTTCAACTTGTCCAGAACGCCCTCGTGAGCGAGTTCGTCCATGAGATTCTGGCGGGCGCGCTCCCGGCGACCCTGCTGTTTGAGCTGCTGGAGAATGATTTCGCGCAGGACGTTGTTCTCGGCGACGGCTTCGCTCTCCGGGATAGCGCCGGAAGCGCCGCTCTCGGCGAGCATCTTACTGGTGGTATCGAGCTTTCTGGTGAGGCTGGCGATCTGCTGCCGGTAGTCATCGTTCTCCTGCTGCATGGCCGTGAGGGACTCCTGCACGGTGCGGACCTCGTCCTTGAGTTTGGTGATCTCCGCACGGTCGGTTTCCTTTTCTGCGGAGAGCTTCGTCATCTTCAACTGCGCGGCGGCGAGTTCCTGCTTTAGACGCTGGTTCTCGGCGAGCATTTTGACCTTATCCGGGGACTTGATGCCTTCGCCGGAGTTGAGGAGCGCCATGATCTGCTCGCGTTCTTTGGCGAGTTCCTCCCGTTCTACTTTCAGTTTCTTGTTTTCCTCTACCAGCGTGCGGGTGTAGGTCCGCATCTCTTCGAGGGCTCCGTTCGCCTGGGTGAGTCTGGCGTTGGCCTCGGTGAGCGCGCCTTCGAGTTCCGCCACCTTCTTGATGAGATCCTGGTGCTTGCGCTTCTCCGCCTGTCCTGCCGTTTTCAGTTTATCCTCTGCATCAATGAGCCGCTGTTTGAGAGTCTTTTCCGCAGCTTCCGAACTAAGCCGTTCCTTCCCCATGCGGAGAAGTTCGCTCTGTTTGGCACCATTCTCTTTGAGTATCTCTTCGTTTCGCCTTTCCAGCCGGGTGATCTGTGCCTGAAGGGTTCGGAGACGCTCGTCCATGAGTGCGCCGGGATTTCGGGGCGCGGTGGCGGGGTCTTCGGCGGGAATAGCGGGCTGTATTTCGAGGGGAGCCTTGGGGTCATTCGACTTGTCACTGCCGAGGATGCCCTTGGGCGAAGGCGCGCCGCCGTCGGCCCGGCGCTGGACTTCCTCAGTGCGCACTTCCTCCATGCTCTCGCGGATCTTCCGCCGCCGGTAGTCAATGATTTCCACATTCCAGCCGGGATCACCGGCATGGACGGCATCAAAGGTGTCCCGGGCAGCGCGGTACTTTATATAGGCACCGACCAAATCTTTGGCCTTCCGCATTTTGTCCCCCTCCAGCATGGTGAGGTATCCTTGGAGATAAGTGTCGCTCGTGGTTGGCTGACCCTTCACGGAGGCAGCAGCGGCGGGAGCCTGGGCGCGGAGGGAGTGGGGCATCCAGGCGACGGCGGCGAGTCCGAGCACGAGGGCTGTGGAATAGAGCGGACGGTTCATAGCGGGCGGCGAGTGTAGGGGTTTTCCCTGGGGTTGGCAAATTATGATTCTTCCAGGCCGCCCGGCGTTCAATCCGGCTCGAAGATTTCTCCTCCAGCCCCGCCGGTCAGTCCGCTGCGGAAAGCCGTGACGCTTGTTTTTGCGCCACTTTGTTGCCGGTTTCGGCGTTCAGATTATCCGCCCAGTGCTGGAGAAAGAACTTCTTTTCCTTCGGCAGGAAGCTGTCGGCCTCGCCGAGGATGGGGCGCAGCGCGCAACTCACCTGGAGGGTGACGAGCAGAAACATGAAGCACCAAATCCAGAGGTGCAGGCTGTCCGTCATTCCCAGAGCGCGCGAACACTTCAGGAGCAGATTGATGCCAAAGCCCAGCGAGAACAGCCACACCACGAGGAGCAGCCCGCCGATGAAGCTGAGGCTTCCGGTGCTTTCACCGAACACCCAGACCAGGGGAGTGAATCCAGCGAGCAGGAGCGCGGTGAGTCCGGTGGTGCTCAAAAGGATGCCGGTGATGGCCTTCAACTGCAGCGCCATGCCGCTGAGTGCCGCGAAGATATAGAGGCTCGGCAGGCAGATGAGCGCAGCGAAGACCATGCCGCCGGTGACTTTCACCGTGGCCCACCACCACGGGCTGTGAGAAATGCTTCCGGTGATAAGGCCGAACGCCAGCAGGCAAAGCACAGTGATGCTCGCGAGGCTGAGTGCGATACGGCCCGGCCGCTGGCCGCTGATGAGTTCGTAGAGAATGCTGCCAGGGCTTTTGAGGAGCGCGGCAACAGCATTGCTGACTCCTGGCCCGCCTTCCATGGGGAGCAATTCGTGTGGCTTGCGCCGCTGAGGGATCGCCGGGCGGGCTTGGGGTTGCGGTTGGATCGGCGGCTGAGGCCATTCGGGGGTGCTGGGTGTTTCGTTCATGGTGTTTTGGTTTGGGTTAATAGCGGAGACGTTTGAGGCGCAGTCGTCGCTCGACGATCACGGCGGCAATGACGGGGCAGGCGGCGAGGAAAAGAATCACCGGCACCGGTGCATGCCGCAGCGGGCCGAGGAGTGCCTTGAGGTTGTAATAGATGGACTCGTAAAAACTGCTCTTGTTCCAGTCGGCTCGTAAGAAGCCCACCTCTTTGCCCGGCTGGCCAAAGAAGGGCCGCAGATTCCATGACAACTGCGCGCCGACGAAGAGATTCCCTGCCAGCCAGGTAAGGAATACACGCGGTGCCGCCGCCGGATTATCCGCCGCAGCCGCGAGCACCGGATAGAACCGCCGGTGCGCCGTGATGCCGGCAAACGCGATGATGCCCACATGGACGAGCAGGAGGACGCGATAGGCATCCCGCCCGGCAGCCGGGTCCGGTGGCGGAGCATTGAGCACCATTAATAGCGCCACCGGACTCAGCGCCCCGGTGATCAGAGAAAAGCACGCAAAGCTCATCAGCATCGCCTGCATCGTCTGGCGAAAGCCCAGTCCGCTGCCGAGCAACTGCGACAACATGCCGTTGAGCAGGCCATTGGTCAGCAGCGTCAGGAAAATAAGCAGCGGCAGCTTGGCCGCGACGAATCCTCCCATGAGCGGCGCGCGCCACAGGCCCAGAGTGAAACCGTAGGCACCGCAGCCGAGGACGATGGCTGTCACACAAGCAATCAGCCGCGCCGCAGTCGGGTGATCCAGCCAGTCTTTCAATGCATCCGGCCGTCCCTGGCAGAGCAGGGGCAGTTCGCGCAGCGACTGGAAGAGGGCGGTCATGAGGTGGGCTCAGTTGGACAAACAAAAAGCGAATTGGTTCATATGCTTTGCATCACAAAGCGGCTTTGCAACACAAAGTTAAGATAATTTTGCAGTGATTCTTTGAAGCGGGGATGCCTTCATCCACACGGGGCAATGTTTGCCGGGCGACGCCCCGCCAGCAAGAAAGCCGGCTGTGACAACGCCCGGAAATATTGGCACATTTCCGGGAGCCTGACCGCCCTGGTCATGTAGATTAATCCGCATGCCCTCCGATCACCGGCGTCAGATTCCACAACTCGATACCCTCACAAGTCTGATCCGGGACGAAGAGGGCAACGGCTTTTCGCTCGGCGACTTCGCTGCCAACATTCGCCTGCGGCCGAACCGCACCCAACTCCACCGGCATGACTTTCTCGAGCTGTTCTATTTTCATCGGGGAGACGGTTCACATCAAAACGACTTCAATGAATTCGCCGTGCGCTCACCGGCGCTGGTGTTTGTGGATGCCGGGCACGTTCACTCCTGGTCGGACTCGACGCGGCTGCGCGGCGACATGCTTTCGTTCGATGCCGGGTTCGCGCTGCATGAGGCGGCGGCGGGGAGAACGCCGGTGCTGTTTCTGCCGCCCGCGCCGGTAGTGATTCCCTTGAGTAAATCCGAAGCCGCCACCGTGGAGCAGAGCTTTGCGCGCATCCGCGGGGAGTGGCAGCAGCGCGGGCCTGGCTGGCTGAGCGCCATTCGTTCCTGCCTGCGGTTGCTGCATGTGGACGCTGTCCGCGCCTGCGCCCGTCTGCAGCCGGATGCCGCAGCACAGGACAACGCCGGTGCACGGCTCAGCCGCGAGTTCCTTCTGTTGCTGGAGAGAAATCTTCAGGCCGACGCCAGTCCCGCAAAACTCGCAGCCGCACTCGGAGTCAGTGCGGATCATTTGTCAGCAACGCTGCGTGCGGTTACGGGAAAAACGGCGTCACTGCACCTTCAGGACCGGCTGCTGCTGGAGGCGCGCCGCCTGCTGGCGCATTCACGACTGGATGTCGCCGAGGTTGCGTACGAACTTGGCTACAAGGACGTGTCCTACTTTGGGCGGGTGTTCAGGAAGCGCATCGGCATCTCCCCGCGACAGTTTCGCCTGCGATTCGCGCCGCAGGCGAGTGATCCTACTTAGCGCCGGACCCGAGCAGCACCGCCGGAATGGTTCGGACCAGGATGCTGATGTCCAGCCACAGAGACCAGTTGTCTATGTACTTCAGGTCGAGCTCCACCCACTGGTCAAACTCCTTGATCTCATTGCGTCCGCTGATTTGCCACAGGCAGGTGATGCCGGGCTTCATGCTCAGTCTGCGGCGGTGTGCCGGGTCGGCGAATTTCTCCACCTCATAAACCGGCAACGGGCGCGGGCCGACAAGACTCATATCGCCGATGAGCACATTGAAGAGCTGCGGGAGTTCATCGATCGAGAGCTTTCGCAGCCAGCGTCCCAGTGGAAAGATGCGGGGATCGCGCTCCACTTTGAATACCGGGCCTGACATTTGGTTCATCGCCTGGAGTTCCTGCTGCTTCTGCTCGGCGTCCGTACACATGGTGCGAAACTTGTACATTTTGAATGGATGCCCGTGCCGCCCGCTGCGCATCTGGGTGAAGATGGCGGGCCCCGGTGAGACGATCCTGATCGCGATCCATGTGGGGATCATGATCAGCAGCCCAAACGCGATCGCAATGAGGGCTCCGACTTTGTCCATGAGGCTCTTCACAAAGAGCGCCCAGGAAACCTCCGGCGTGCAGCGGAAGACCAGCATCGCCTTTCCGCCCATGGCATCAAAGGTCGGGCGCGCGATGCTCGTTTGAATGAAGTTCGCCCACAGCCAAGCCTCGACGCCTTCGATTTCACAGGCATTCACGGCCTCTTCGATGCGGTTCAGGTGAACGTGCGCGGCGGCGAAAATGACGCGCTCCACCGACTTCTCATGCAATGCGATGACGAGCCGGGATACGGGCTCCACGGAGATATCAATCCGGTCCACGATGTCCAGTTCGGCAATCTGAGCTGCGGTGAAGGAAGCCAGCAGCTTCTCTACGTCGAGAGGCGGACCCGCGAGGATGACACGCTCCTTCCACCTGCCTTTGCTGATCTGCTTGCGAAGCCATTGCTTCACGAGCAGTTCCCTGAGCATCAGCGCGGGAATGGCGATCAGCGGGAACAGCAGCACCACTGCACGGCTTTCCGCCGCCCGCTGCCCGAAGGCCACAAATACCGACGTCAGCAGCACGATGATCAACAAGCCTTGAGCCAGCTGGGTCAGTGAACGCACCGTGTTCTTCTGTGCCGGATGAGTGTAAAAGCCGGACCGTTCGAGCACCAGCGGGGTGAACGGAACGATGAGGAGCATCTGCCAGTAAAACTTTTCGAGTGCAGGAATCGGCGTCCATCCAAAGACCGTCGTACCGTGGGTGCGCAGTGCGTACGCCGCCCAGAAAGCCAGCGCCAGCAGCACGCTGTCGAGGATCTGGATGAGCTTGAGGTTGAATTCCTGCCTGCGTCCGAGCATAAAGATGACCGCCACCGTGCAAACAACAGAGCCCGCAGATCTGCGGGCACCTGATCCTTCCGGCGGCGGAATTACCTATGCTTAATCACAGTGCCCGGGAGAAAGCAAGTTTCGTCTCTGTCATCCACGCCGTTGGCAGCGTGGCCGACGGGGGCACTCTCGACCGTCTTCATGGCATGGATTTGCCCGCGCTCTGCGATGTGGTGGAGTATCGCGTGGACACCTGGCCCGACCTCGCCGCTCAGGGTGTAGAACTTGCGAAATCGAGCCCCGTGCCCGTGCTCGTCACGGTTCGCCGGCCGGACGAAGGAGGGCAAAACAGCCTCACCGCGACAGAGCGTGAGCGTCTGGCCCGACTCTTCCTGCCCGGCGCTGCTCTGCTGGATGTCGAAATCGCCTCCCTTGAGGAAATGGTCAGTTTGGTGGCCGGCGCGCGCGCTGAGGGAGTGATCGTAGTCGCGTCGTTTCACGACTTCACCGGCACGCCGCCGCTGGATGATCTTAAACGAAAGCGCGATGCCGCCCTCGCTGCCGGTGCGGACATTGTGAAATTTGCGGCCACACTTCACCGCTCCGCCGACATCGCCGCGCTCGCCACGCTGCTGGAGGAACCGGGCCATCCACCCATGAGCGTCATGGGAATGGGAAAGCTGGGACGCGTGTCGCGGCTGATCTTCGCGCAATTGGGCAGCGTGCTGAACTATGGCTATCTCGACAAAGCCACCGTCCCCGGTCAGTGGCCTGTGGCGCGGCTGCGGGAGCTCATTAGGGAACTGTAATCTCCGCGCGCAGCACTTTCCCCAGTGCCGAGCGGGGCAATGCCACCCGTTTCATGCCGGCGATTCTCGCAAACGGCGGCAGCACCGCATTGGCAGTCTCCACCAGCCAGTCCGCATCGTCGAAATCCGTCACCAGCCATGGCCGCACTCCAGCCCGCTCGTCCGGCAGCGCGATCACCACGCCGGCATCCGGCGGCAGACCGGCGCGATGCAGTGCGGATTCCAGCGCATCCAGATCAACGAGTTCTCCGAGCATCTTCACCACCCGGTCGCAGCGGCCCAGTGGCGTTAGGATGCGACCATCCAGTGCCGCGCGGTCATTCGTCGTGAACCAGCCATCGTCATCCAGCGCGGGCCGGCATTCCCAGCCGTCCGCCGTCCGCATCATGCGTCCTGACAACAGCGCCGCACTGCGCAGTTGCAGGCGGCCTTCGTCATTCACGCGCGCTTCCCAGCAGGGCAGAAGCTCCATCCGTCCATCGCCTCCGGGCCGCGCCGTCGCCACCTGCGAGGATGCCTCCGTCATTCCATAGCTCGGCAGCAGCGGCCAGCCGAGTGAAAGCCCCTGCTGAAAAAGCGAATCATCCAGTGCGCCTCCACCGACGATCACCGCGCGCAGCTTCTTTGGAGCGTGCAGCCTGGCGCTGACGAGGTCAAACACCTGCGACGGAACCAGCGATGTGAGCGTGATGCCCTCGGCTTCCAACAGTCGAACAAAGCGCACGGCATCCCACTTCGGCTCATCCACCACCACGCGACTGCCGCTGAGCTCTGCACGAAAGCGAATGCTCATCCCGCCGACGTGAAACTCCGGCAGAGCCCGCAGCCAGACATCGTCCGCGGTCGCGCCCAGCCAGTCATTCACCGCTGCGGCATTGGCCAGCATCGCCTCGCGAGACAGGCAGACGAGCGCCGGTGCGCCGGTGGAGCCTGACGTTGGGAAAACCAGGCAGCCCTCCGGCAACCCGTCCGGCGGATCATCCAGCGGCGCGCGGGGATTCATCATCAACCGCGCCGGACGCGAGAGCCGTTCCCACGGCAACGCCTCCAGCAGGGCATCGAAACCCAGGCCCGTGCCGCCCGGCGGCAGGAGCTGCGGTCCCTCGCTGCGCACGGCTTCGATGAACGCATCCGGCTCAAACAAATGGTGAGTCAGCAGCCCGGCCTCCAGTTGTTTACCGGTGTAGCGTGACGCCTCCCAGGCCGCGAACATCTGCCCCAGCGGGTGGTCCATGTAGCTCGTGAACACGACCGGCAAGCTCCGCAGCCCGCAGGCTTCCAGCGCCGGCTTCAGCACTCGCACGTCGTATCCGCCGGCGTCGGTGACCTCCAGCCGGTCCAGCGCCAGCGGCATCCCCAATTCCGCTCGAATCTCCCGCCAGCGCGCCGCGTCGTATGGCTCCGGGTCTTCGATAAAGTCAACGAGCTCCGCCCACGGGCGCAGCGCCCGCAACGCCGAGATGCCCGTGCCATTGCAGTCAATGCGCACCCGCAACCCGGCCTCCGCTGCGGCTCGCACCCGCTCCGCGACGCCGGTATCTGCACCGTGCGTCTTCAGCTTCACCGCCCGAAACCCTTGTGCTGCCAGCGCCGGAAAATCTGCATCTCCAACAACCGTCGCATGGCTGCGCGGAATGTAGAGGGGGCTGCCAGCCCCCTCCACTGCCTCAAACACAGAAAGCCCCATTCGCCGCGCCGCACCGTCCACCGCTGCACAAGCCAGCGCCCGATCCAACAGCCGGTGACGCTTCCCCTCCCGCAGCGCCGCCATTATTTCCTCGACGTCAGGATCACCCAGCTCCGGCCACGGATGCACGCAGCCAAAGCCCTCGCCGCTGCGGATGAGAAATCCCTCCAGCACACGGCGCTGTGAACGCGCATTCGCTGAGCCTTCACGCAGCGCGAGCCGGTAGCGGTGAATGTAGAGCGGCGCGCTCATGGATCAGTTTCTCATGCAGGCGAAGGTGAACAACCCCGTCCACAACAGCAGGTGCAGTCCGGCCAACGCGAGGTATTTGTTATACGCCGCAGATGGTTCAATGACCCGGATCCTCCTCACGATCAGGAGCGCCAGCGGGAGCACCAGAAGCGGCCACCACGCCAGCGTGTTCATGGATCGCGGGGGATGAGCCGAAGAATCACTAATAATCGTATAAGGCCACCGCAGGGGCGTTTCCATTGCGAGCCACGAGAGGCCCGCAACATACGGCAGCAGAAACCAGCCTGCGACCATCAACCGCGCCGTAGTCTTTCCGCACCGCACCGCCAGCGTCCGCTTCCCGCTCCGCGTGTCCTCTTCCACATCCCGCAGGTTGTTGATCGCAATGAGCGCGGTGCTCAGCGAACCGATCTGCACGCCCAGCAGCAATCCCTCCGCGCGCCACTGCCCCGTCTGCACGAACACCGTGCCCGTCACGGCCACGAGGCCAAAAAACAGCATCACGAACACTTCCCCCAGTCCGCGATACGCCAGCGGCCAGAGACCGCCGGTGTAGCCGTAGCTGAAGAAGAGCGACACCACGCCAATAGCCACGATCGGCCAGCCGCGTTCCATTATGAGCGGCACGGAAAACCCCGCCGCCACCAGCGCGGCGATGCAGCCGGCGAGCATCATCGTCTTCCGGCTGACCAGCCCCGACGCCGTCGCCCTGACAGGCCCGAGACGCGCGGAAGTATCCGCGCCCTTCGCGGCATCCACGGCGTCGTTGAAGTAATTCGTCGCCACCTGGATGGCGATGGTGCTCAGCAGCGTGCAGGCCGCCAGCAGCCAGGAGAACTGATGCTCCAGCCGCCACGCCAGCGCGCTGCCCGCTACCACCGGGCACACCGCCGCCGGCAGCGTCTTGGGCCGGGCGGCGAGGAGGAGGGCTTTGATCATGACTGTAGAGGGGGGGGGCGCCCCCCCCGGTTGGATGTGGGGGGGGGGGGGCCCCGCGACGGACCCAAGTTAGTTTATGTGCCTCAGAC
>JANOZA010000023.1:0-20302 GCA_031429155.1 Verrucomicrobiota bacterium
CCCGCTCCCCCGCGCCACGAACGGCACGCGGAATTCCGCACATGCCCGCACCGCCTCGATGACCTCCTGCGTCGTCTCCGCCACCACCACCGCCCTCGGGGCGACCGCAAATGCCGTCAGCCCGTCCGATTCGTAAGCCGACAAATGCGCCGCTTCCGCCAGCAGTCGGTCCGGTGGAAAAATCCCGCGAAGTGCAGCGAGGAACGGCGCGGGCAATGGCGCGGGCAATGGCGTGGTGGAGGGAGGCGCGGACATGTGCCGACAATGACCGTCGGTGATTGAGCGACAAAGGGAAAGTGCGGTGCCCGTGCAGGCGAATTTCAAATTGCAGATAGCCCGCAAGGCCGCATCCTTTGACCGTGCCGGCGATCAAACTATGATGAAGCTAAAGACTCTGCGTTGGATGACAGCCGCGGCCGTCACGGGCGCCGTGTGGCTCTGCTGGTTTCTTTTCAATCAGGAACCGGAGAAGGTCACGCCAAGAGTTGTCGCTACGGCTAATCCAGCGCAGGCACCGCTTACGAGCCAGCCAGTGAAGTCTGTGGATCCGTGGCCGCAGTTCGGCACGCCGGAGTTCAAGACGATGGCGCTGGAGCGCGGCAAGAAGTGGCTGGAATCCCGGGGCCGGGATGCGGCCAGTCTGGTGGCCATGTGGGAACTCACCGGCGACGAATCGCTACTCCTGGAAGCGGCAGAGAGGTTTCCGAATGATCCGCGCGTTTGCCTCGGGATGATCCAGCACGCAGGCAAGGACGGGACAGCCGCCCTTCCCTGGATTGAGCGCCTCATTGCCGCCGAACCGGACAATCCGAATGGTCACTATTTGAAAGTGTCGGCACTCATGCAACTAAAGGACGGCGCGGGCGCACTCGTCGCCCTGCGTGCTGCAGCCGCGCTCAAAGGCACACTCGACGATCATCTTCGTGACCGCATACTCACTGTCCGCGAGGCCGCCCTCGCCAGCGGAGCCGGCATCAGGGACGCGTCCGCCTTGGCCCTCGTGGCCCCGTTGTCACACAGTACAGCCTACCAGACATTTGCTGGAGCGAGTCGCGTGCTGCGGGCGGAAATCGTCGCTGCCAAAGCCGACGGCGACCAGGACCGCCTTGTGCAAATCGCCGGCTTCGGCATGGCCGTCGTGGCTCATGCGAACGCGGGTGCCAGCGACTCCCTTGTTCATGAGCTCGTCGGACTGACGGTGGAGAAGGCCGTTCTCAGTGAACTGCCCGGCGATACCGAATTCGGCGTTTCGGGGCGGACCGTCTCGGAGCAAAGGGATGAAATGGAACTCCGCCGCGCTGATATAATGCAATTCATAAAGCAAGCCGAGGACTGCTCTGGCACGCTCGAAGGTGCCAGCGACGCCGTGAATGCCGAGTACACAGACCGGTTCCTCCTGCACGGTGAACGTGCTGCCCGGACGTGGCTGCTGGAACAGTTTCCCCCCGCCAAGTGAGCCGGATTAGGGGGTGCTTCGCATGAAATCCCCCTGAACGAATTCCCATTCGACACAGGGGCTCCGGGCCATACTTTCGCAGCTTCCCGGTTCACTACCTGCCGGGGATTCACCACAAGGATGACCACTGCGCCACGCCCGATCTATTACGACAACCACATGCACACGCCTCTCTGCAAGCACGCGGAGGGCGAACCGGAGGAATACGCGGAGATGGCGCTCCAGCGAGGATTGAAGGGGATCGTGATGACCTGTCACAGCCCCATGCCGGACAACTGGTGGCCGGAAGTGCGGATGGATGTGGAACAGCTCGACGAATACATGGCCATGGTGCAGCGCGCGGCGGAGGTCTATGCAGGCAAACTCGATGTGCGCCTCGGCATGGAGATGGATTTCTTCCCCGGGATGGAATGGTGGGTGGAGCGGCTGAATGAGCGGTGCGACTTTCACCATGTGCTCGGCTCGGTGCATTTCTTCGGACGAGCCTACAAAGAGACGTTCTTCAAGAATGACCTGCTGGCGTTCCAGAAACAGTATTTCACGCACGTCGCCGAGAGCGCGGAGACGGGACTCTTCGACACCCTGGCGCATCCGGATTTGGTCAAGAATTTCCAGGCTGGGCTGTGGCAGTTTGAGTTGATCGAGGAACATCTCGGCAGTTGTCTCGACCGCATTGCCCGCGCGGGAGTGGCGATGGAATTGAACACTTCAGGTATCAATAAGGCGATACCTGAATTCAATCCCGGGCCGCAGATGCTCCAGATGATGCAGTCGCGGGGCATTCCCGTGGTGCTCGGCAGCGACAGCCACACGCCCCGCCGGGTCGCGGCTGATTTCGACCGCGCGCTGGATGCTCTGGAGGCGGCCGGCTACGCGAAAGTCTCATGCTTCCTTGGACGGAAGCGCCAGGACTTCGCCATCGCCGACGTGCGCGCCACGCTACACTTGCCGCAACGGCCGGTGCTGACGGAGGCGGAACTGCGGGCGTAAAATCTGCTTTCCGTCCAATTCATCCGCCACCATTCCAGGCCCATGCTCGAACTCAAAGCAGTCCAATACACCCTGCCGCGCGATGAGGCGGACCTTCATTTGTTGAACGAGGTTTCGATCAACGTGAAGCCCGGGCATTTCATGGCCATCGTGGGGCCTTCGGGGTGCGGGAAGACGACGCTGCTGAAAGTGATCGCCGGACTACAGTTGGAGACCTCGGGGCAGATTTTGTGGCGCGGGGAGGATGTCAGCGAAGGTGGCGACATTAAGCCCCAGGAACTTGGCTACGTGCCTCAGTTCAGCATCGCCTTTGATCACCTCACAGTGGAGGAATGCGTGGAAATGTCCGCCAAGCTGCGCACCCGCGCCAGTGGTGATGAACTCTACGACATCACGGACCGCGTCATCGCGGAGGTGGGCATGGAGAATTCCCGCACCAAGCGCGTTTCCGTGCTCTCCGGCGGTCAAAAGCGCCGCCTCGGCCTCGCCATGGAACTCGTCAGCCAGCCGACCCTGCTTCTCTGCGACGAGGTCACCAGCGGCCTCGATCCCCAGGGCGAGCGCGATATCGTCCAGTTGCTTCACAGCCTTTCCCTCAAGGACGACCGCATCGTCGTGAATGTGACTCACAGCCTCATGAACCTCGACCTCTACGACTCTGTTCTCGTGATGTTCGAGGGCCATGTCGTCTATCACGGGACGCCGGACGCGATGCCTCATTACTTCAGCGCGGACACGGCCGTGGCGGTTTACCCGATGCTGGCCAAGCGCAAAGCCGCAGACTGGCACGAGTCGTGGCTAAAGTACCGCGACGCCTACTACGAGAAACTCGATCAGCGACTGATAGCCCGTCCGCATCCCGCGCCCGTGGCGGCGACCACGGATGACGGAACTCCGGTTACGCATCACGATGCAAACCACGAGCCACCCAGCCAGCTTCGTCAGTTCTTCGTTCTCACCAGCCGCCGGTGGAAGCTCTTCTTCCGCGACCGCATGCAGATATTCCTGCATCTCGCTCTGCTCTTCGGATTCCCCCTTCTGGTGGTGATCTTTGCGACGGACGGCATGCCGGCCATGCCGGAACTTAACGTCCCGGATACGCTCGAAGGAATGAAAGCGCGCGCCCACAACGTGGAGCGTCAGGTGGAAATCGGCGGACTCATCTCCGGGCTCGTTATGTTTCAGGTGATCCTGCTCACGCTCATGGGTTCCAATAATTCCGCCCGCGAGATCGCCGGCGAACGCCTCACCTACGAGAAGGAACGCCTCGGCGGCATGGCACCGATGGCCTACCTCGCCAGCAAGGTCGGCTTTCTCGCGGTACTCGTTGCGGTGCAGTCCATCTGGATGGGCGTCTTCGTGAACCACTTCACGGACTTGCCGGGCGGCCTCGGTGAAAAAATCAAAATGCTCCTTCTCGTCAATGGAGCCATGACCGCCGTCTGCCTTGCCATTTCCGCCAACATGAAATCGCCGGAGCAGGCGTCGCTTCTCAGTATTTATCTTGTGGGCTTTCAGCTCCCGCTCTCCGGGGCGGTGCTCGCCCTTCCAGGCACGCTGGAGCAATTCGTACAGCCGCTCATCGCCGCCTACTGGAGCTGGAGCGGGCAGCTCAGCACCATGAGAACCAGCGACTATTTCGTCGCCGTAAATCAGGCGGTGCCCACCGAGATCGTCTCCGCTACAGGTTCCAGCAGTGCCATCCTTTCGGCGCACATTCTGTGCGGGCTCGTCGCGGCGTGGATAGGGTGCAAACGGCACCGTTGGGATTAGACGCTCCCCTGCTTCGGGAGCAGGCCAAGCACTTCGAGGTAGCGACGCGTGCTGTTCTCCACTGTGAACGGCTGCACCGCCGCCTGTAATTCCGCAGCCGTCAGCGGATGACGCAGCGTTTCCAAAATAGCAGCGGCGAGCCGTTCATCATCACGCACAGGCACCAGCTTGCCGAGCTTTCCGCCTTGAAGCGTTTCCGCCGGACCGTGGGGGCAGTCAGTGGAAACCACCGGCACCCCCAGTGCCATGGCCTCGATCAAAACATTGCCGGAACCTTCATAGACCGAGGAAAACGCAAAGAGGGCGGCACGCTTCATCCAGGCGAACGGATTGTCCGTGTAGCCGGCAAGCGCGGCGCAGTCCTGAAGTCCCAACTGCGCGATCATCGTCTCCAGTTCCGCCTGTAGCGGCCCCTCGCCGATGATGATGAGTCGGCAGGGAAACTCCCGCCGCACACGATCGAACGCGCGCAGCAGTGTGGGGAAATCTTTCTGCGGATCCAGCCGGCCCGCCCCGAGAATGTAGGGCACCGTGGGATCATTGGCCCACGGGTGCGCCACTGGTTCCAAACTGCGGGCGTAAATATCGGGCGTCAGAACGGGGTTCGGTAGCGCGCTCATGCGGCTACGCGGCAGGCCGGTGATTTTCACGGTTTCGTCCACAAGCCCCTGAGAGACGCCGATGATCTGATCCAGCTTCGGAAAGAACCAGCGCATCGGCGCGCAGCGCTGCCATTTCTGCCATGCGGACTTCTTTTCGAGGAACCCCAGAATGCTGGTATGCAACTGCCCGGCCACTCGCGTTGCTTTCACGCCGGAAAGCCATCGCGCCAGCACGGCGGTGCGGATGGGACGGTCTTTCGCGGCCATCAGCACGTCCGGGCGCTCGCGTTTCAAGTATTTGATGAGCGGGAAAAGCGCCGAGTGAGAATGCTTCGCCTTCAGTTCAATCAGCCGCACGTTCGGCCAGGGAATCTCCGGCAGGAACCCGCGCTTCCCCACCACCAGCAAGAGGTCCACATCCACCTCGTGCGCAGACATTCCCTGGAGCAGATTGAGAATGACGCGCTCGACGCCGCCCCTTCCGGTGAAGGACACAAAGATGGCGAGGCGTTTCCTTTTCTGCGTGGTCATGAGAAAATCAAAATGGCGGCTTCACGCTCCGGCGAAACCACAAACCTCACCGATGGCCAGTTCCAGTGCCCCCATCGCCTGACGCAACTGCTCCGGCGAAATACAGAGCGGCGGCATGATCACCAGCGTATCACGCACCGGTCGCGTCAGTAGCCCGTGCCGCCGCGCCGCCAGACAGACCGCAGCCCCCGTCTGCGCCCCGGCGGGCCACGGTTCGCCGGTGGCTGCGTCTTTGACGAGATCAATTCCGGCAATGAACCCGCACTGCCTGACGCCCGCTACAAAGCGCGAATGCTTTACCTTCAGTGCCGCGAGCAAACTCTGAAGCTCTGTAATCCTCCCCTGAAGTGTCTCCAAAGTCCGCTCCTGCAGGAAGACCTCCAGCGACGCCAGTCCCGCAGCACAGCCAACGGGATTACCGGTGTAGCTATGGCCGTAAAAGAACGTCTTCATCGCCTCTGCCGGGCCAAGGAACGCATTGAAGACGAGATCGGTGGTCAGTGTCGCCGCGAGCGGAACCGTGCCGCCGGTCAGCCCCTTCGCGAGGCAGACAAAATCCGGGGCCACGCCCTCGTGCTCACAGGCGAACATTTTCCCCGTACGGCCGAAGCCGGTCATCACTTCATCCACGATCAGAAAAACACCGCGCGCGTCACACCAGGCGCGCAACTCCCGCAGCATTCCTGCCGGCCAGGTTTTCATGCCGGCTGCTCCCTGAATGAGCGGTTCGATAATGACCGCCGTGCAGTTCTCCGCATTCAATTCATGCAGGTCCTCCATGCCGCGGACGAACTGCACCGGCAGGCCAAGCCCGCGAAAACGTTCGTGAAAAACCGGCACCCCGCCGAGCGAGGCCGCGCCCAGGGTATCGCCATGATAGGCCTGATCGAAGGCGATGAACCCCACGCGCTGCGGCTCATCGGTTTGCTGGCGGTACTGCACCGCCATTTTCATCGCGCATTCCACTGCCGTGCTGCCGTCGTCGGTGAAAAACACCCGCGTAAGTTCACTCTGCGGCCACAGCGCGATGAGCGCCGCTGCGAGGCGAATGGCTGGTTCGTTCGTGAATCCGAGCGCCGACACGTGCGCGATACGGTCCAACTGCGCCTTGATCGCCTCCGTGATGTGCGGATGCCGGTGACCGTGGATGCAGGTCCAAATCGTCGAGTTGCCGTCAATGTAATCGCGACCGTGGTGATCACGCACCGTGGCTCCCTCTCCGCTGACAATGATGAGCGGCTCGTGCTCCGGAGCGCACCATTCCTGCATCGGCGTAAAGGGATGCCAGAGATGGGCTTTATCGAGGCGGATGAGTTCGTCGGCGGTGAGCACGGGAGAATTAAAGGGGCGGCGGCTTCCCTTATCGCCGTTTGCGCCGGGTCAAACCCATATCCTCGCCCTGGCGCGGCACGCGGTCTGCTTTTCACTCCGTTCATGGACAAGATGAACCCCACGCTCCCCACTTCCGAACCTCTCGACGCCCGGCAACTCCGCGCACTCTGCGTGCTGGGTATCACCGGCAGCTTCACCGAGACCGCGCGGCGGCTTCACCTCACGCAGTCAGCCATCAGCCACTCCATGAAGGCCCTGGAGACGGAGATCGGTATGCCGCTGATCGAACGGAGCGGGCGCAAGGCCCTCCTCACCCAGGCCGGACAGACCCTCGTTGCCCGGGCTGAGAAGGTGCTCATCGAAATGAGTAAGGCGCGCAGCGAACTGGCGCACCTCGCGCGCTGGGGCGGGAGTCGTCTGCGACTTGGGGCCAGCAGCACGGCGTGTCAGTATTTGCTGCCGCCCGTCATCCGCGAGTTCCGCCGTCAGTTTCCCCAATGGCAGATCGAAGTCAGCTCCCGTGACACCATGCAAAGCCTCAACGACGTCAAAGAAGGCGTCCTCGAACTCGCTCTCTGCATGGACACTCCCGGCATGGAACGCGACCTTACCTTCCGTCCTCTTTTTTCTGAGGAAATCCGAGTCGTCCTGCCCGCCGGTCATCCCAAAGCGAAACAAAAAACCATCTCCGCCGCCGATGTGGTGAAGGAGCCGATGCTCAGCTACACCGCCACCAGTTACCTCACCCAAATCATCCGCACCCACCTCGAGCGCGAAGGACTCCGCGTCCCGCCGCCGGTCATCGAACTCGGCAGCCTCGAAGCCATCAAGGAAATGGTGAAGCTCGAAATGGGCATCGCGCTCATGCCCTCCTGGGTTTCCGCTGCCGACGTAGCCGAGGGCACGATTGTCCTGCTTCCGCTGAGTGGAAAAAAGCTCACCCGCCGCTGGGGCATCGCCCACCGCAAAGGCCGCCGCCTCAGCCACGGCGAGGAAACCTTCGTCAAACTCTGCGCCGCCGCCGGCGCGAAACTCACCTGCGGGGAAGGGGCCTGAGCCGCTTCCGGCTGTGCATGAGCCGGCATGGCCGGACACGGCGTTCATCGCAGGAATTGTGTCGCCCTGCTGGAAGGGATTGTCTATGCTGCGACCGCCATGGCGAACACAGTCACCTCTCTTCATGTCCATCTTGGCTTCTCCACGAAAAGCCGCCAGTGATGGCTCACGCCGGAAGTGGAGGAGGAGGTATGGCGGTATTTGCCGCACGCATCATTTGACCGCACTTCAGGTCGGCGGGTTTGACGACCATGTGCATTTGTTGCTCGGGTACCCTCCGACGGTGGCGTTGAGTGATTTCATGAAGCGGCTGAAAGGCGAGTCATCGAAATGGATCTCGGAAAAGTTTGCCGGGCTGTGCGGGTTTTCGTGGCAGGACGCATATGGCGCGTTCAGCATCGGGCATTCGCAAATCGGGAAGACCATTCGTTACATCCAGCGCCAGCGCGTGCATCATACGAAGGAAACGTTTGAGATGGAATACCGGCAGTTTTTACATGTGCATGACATCGAGGCGGAGGAGCGGTAAGTGTTCGGGTGAGCCGGGCGATGGGGTTCCGGTGTCGCTCACGCGATACATGATTTTCGCCGGACGGAGACCGTGGGTTGAAACCCACGGCTACCGTCCGTGACCGCTACGCGGTCGGCATGGACCATCGGTGTCCATGCATCCACATCGTGTCGCGTAGCGACACTGGAGGGTAGCCGTGGGCTTCAGCCGAATGGCGCGAAGATAAGAGGGGTTTGGGATGATTTTGTGGCGGCGGGAATGAGGTTTTCCTGGCGCTTTTACAAAAACCCGGGAAGGGTGCTCATGCCTGCCTTTGACGACCGCCGCACACCGTTTTTTCCCGCTTTTCACCGCGTGCTTTTCGGCAAACCGCCCCGCAGCCGGAGCGCTGTTTTCAAGGCGCAGCAGCAGACGCTAGGGGCCTGCACGCTGCGTCAGCTCCAGACGCTCTGCGGTCCTCTCGCGCCGCTCCAGGGCGCTCTGCCCAAGCCCTCCGCAGGCACGGGCAGCCGCGAGCGCCGTTTCGGTCTCTGGACGGTCTTTTGGGCCTTTCTCTGGCAGGTGCTTCACCCGGGCAGTTCGTGCCGCGAGGCGACCTCCCGGGTCCGCAGTCTGCTCCGCCGCGGCAAGGGCGCCGCGGACATGAGCGAAGATACCTCCGCCTACTGCGCCGCCCGGCTGCGCCTGCCGCTGGCCGCTCTGCACGCGCTGGGCGATACGCTCACCGCAGCGCTGCACGCGGGCACGCCGGAGGCAGAACTTTGTCAGGGCCGACGCTGCTTTTTGCTCGACGGGACCACCTGCACGCTGCCGGATACGCCCGCCAACCAGGCCCGCTATCCGCAACCGTCGCCGCAAAAGGAAGGCTGCGGCTTCCCCGTCATGCGCGTGCTGGCGCTCTTCGACCTGAGCAGCGGCGCATGGAAAGGCCAGTGCGGCGGCAGTTTGCGCGAAAGCGAATCCGCCCTCTGGCGTCCCCTGCGGGAGATGCTGCCGCGCGGCTCCATCCTCGTGCATGACCGCGGGCAAAGTTCGTATGCCCAGGTGTGCGATGTCGCGGCGCGCGGCTGCGATCTGGTGACGCGCCGGCACGCCACCCGCAGCAGCGACTTCCGCACCGGGCGGCGGCCCGGCCCGGGCGATCACCTTGTTGGCTGGCCCCGCCCGCGCCGCTGTCCCCGCGGACTGCCGGCGGCGGAATACGCCGCGCTGCCGCCCACGGTGACGGTGCGCGAAATCCGCTGGCACCCCCCGCCGTCAACGGCGCGCGGGTGCGTGAAGTGATCCTCATCACCACGCTAACGGATGCCGCCGCGTGGCCGGCGGCGGCCATCGCGGCGCTCTACCTGCGGCCCCGGGAGATCGAACTGCGCTTTGACGATGTGAAAACGACGCTGGGCATGGACCTGTTGCGGGGCCGCAGTCCGGCCATCGCGGAGCGCGAAGTGGCCCTGCACCGCATCGCGTATAACCTCATTCGCCTGCTCATGCAGCGCGCGGCCGGGTCGGCGGGAGCGGGAGGAATATCGGTGCACCGGTTGAGCTTCAAAGGCACGCTGGAGCGGCTGCGGCACAGCGGGCAGCGGCTCCTGGAAACCGCCTCCGCGGCGGCGCACCGGCGGGTACTGACCGATCTGCTGGCGAGCATCGCGCGCGACCCTGTGCCCTTGCGGCCCGGGCGGCACGAGCCGCGCCAGCGAAAGCGGCGTCCCAAAGCCTATCCGCTGCTGCCCTGTCCGCGCCACGCCGTCCCACTGCCTGAACCCCGCCGCCGCCGCACCGCCAAATCCTCCTGACAAATGAATGCTTATCTTCGCCATTCGGCTGAAGCCCACGGCTACCCTCCATGACCGCTACGCGGTCCAATCCGGGAGCCGGTTGATTAGTTATAAAACACCATCCAGGGGGGCGGAAGGAGGCGGAAGGGGGCCGGAAGGGGAAAACATCGAACGTCCAACGTTCAACGTTCAACATTGAACGGGGTCGCGTCCGGGGGCGGGGCGGGGAAAGGAAGAGAGGGGAAAACATCGAACATCGAACATTCAACGTCCAACATTGAACGGGGTCGCGTTCGGGGACGCGGCGGGGCCTGGCGGGCGAAGGGGAGGTGGATCAGACGGATACGGTGTCTGCCAAGCTGGAGAGAATCCAAAGGAAGACAGCGACCAGGGACAGACCAACGATCCATTGGACCCGTGGCGACCAGCGAATGCCAAAGAGTTCGAGACAGACGAAAAGTCCTGCGGCGAGAGTGGTGACGCCGAGGCCGATGAGCCAGAGATCGGTGGGGAACATCACGGTGGCATCAGGGCTGTGGTGAAGTCTCCGGGTCGCACCAGTGCGGGATCTGCTGACGGGCGGGCCTGGTGGGGAGATCTGGAGGTGATGGGGACCTGACTGGAGTCAGGGCTGGAGGATGACTTTCAGGCGCATCCAGTTTCTGCCGGTGGAGGAGAAGGGGGCTGCGAAGGTGTGGGCGAGGCCGGAGCCGCTGTCGGCGATGGGGGACCAGTTGAGGAGGTTGGTGGAGACTTCGGCGGCATAGGTGACGTCATTGACGCCGGCGGGGGCGGTGAAGCTGGCGATGAGGACGCTGCCGTTGTAGCTGGGCACGGGCACGAGTTGGGGGTCGCGGAGGTTGGGGTTCATGCCGAATCCGTATTCGAGCTGGTTGATGATGCCGTCGGCGTCGGGGTCGGCGGTGTTGGCGGCGTTGCCGGTGTTGCTGAGGGTGCCGAAGTGCTGGAGGCGCCAGCCGGAGATGTTGTTGGGGGTGGTGAAGGTGGCGTCGGTGGTGGTGCTGGTGCCGTAGGTGCTGGTGGCGCGGAGGCTGTAGTGATAGGTGGTGTCCGGCAGCAGGCTGGTGAGGGCGGTGCTGACGGCCTGCGGGGTGCTGCCGGTGCCGGCATTGCCAGGGGTGACGGGGAGTGACTGGCCGTAGGCGCTGGTGGTGCCGTAGTCGAATTGCCAGGTGGTGGCATATCCCTGGGGATTGACGGTGCCCTGCACGGTGGCGCTGGTGGCGGTGAGGTTGATGACGCTGCCGGTGGTGACGGTGGGGGGCTGTTTGGTGGTGAAGGTGAGGTCGTCTCCGTAGTCGGTGCCGGCGCTGCTGGTGGCGACGAGGCGGTAGTGCCATGTGCTGCCGGCGGTTAGGCCCGTGAGGGTGGTGCTGACGCTTTCAGGGGAGTCGCCGGTGCCGGTGGTGCCGGGGAGGATGGGGGCGAGGGATCCGTAGCTGGTGTCGGGGCCGTATTCGAATTGCCATGAGGTGGTGGCGCCTTTCGGATTTACGGTGCCGGTGAGGGTGGCGTTTGTTTTCGTGATGCCGACGGCGGCGATGGTGACGGCTTCTGGCGGGAAGAGGGTGATGAAGCTGCCGTTGCTGCCGGTGACGGGATTGACGGCGTTGGTGGCGGTGAGGCGGAAATAGACGGTGCTGCCGGGCGTAAGGCCGCTGAGGGTGATGCTGACTGGCTGGGCGGTGATGCCATTCCCGGCGTCGCCGGGCGAGAGCGGGATCACAGAGCCGAAGCTGAGGTCGGAGCCGTATTCGAACTGCCATGTGGTGGCGGAGCCGCGGGGATTGACGGTGCCATTGAGCACGGCGGAGGTGCCGCCGATGCCGGTGGCGACGCCGGTGACGACGATAGGGGGCTGCGCGGAGCCGGTGGTGGTGAAGGTGGCGTCGTTGCCGTTATTCGGGCCGCCGGAGTTGGTGGCGGTGAGCCGGTAGTGGATGAGGGTGCCGGGGGGCAGGCCGGTGAGGGTGGTGCTGACGCTGACTGGGGTGCTGCCGGTGCCGGTGGCTTCGGGCGGTATGGGAAACACTGAGCCGTAGCTGGTGGTGGGGCCGTATTCGAACTGCCAGGAGGAGATGGCTCCGTTGGGATTTACGGTGCCGTTGAGGGTGGCGGAGGTGTTGAGCACGCTGGTCGCGGCCCCGGTGACGACCGTGGGCACGGGCTGCGAGCCGCCGGTGGTGGTAAACGTGGCATCGCTGCCAGTGACGGTGCCGCCGGCGCTGATGACTTTGAGGCGGAAGTGATAAAGCGTTCCGGCGGTGAGGCCTGTCAGGGAGGTGCTGACTGATTCCAGGCCATTCCCGCCGCCGGTGCTGGCGGGTACGAGGGGCTTGGTGGAGCCGTAGCTGATGGTGGTGCCGTATTCGAATTGATAAGTGGCGGGCAGGCCGAGGGGATTCACGCCGCCATTGAGGGTCGCGGTAGTGGTGGTGACATCGGTGGCTGCGCCGGTGACTGCGGTGGCCGGGAGTGTCAGCCGGAAGACGGTGCCTCTGCCTTGCGCGCCTCCGGCCTGAGTCGTGCCGTAGATGCGGCCATCGGCGGCTTTGAGCAGGCCGCCGTAGGGGCCAGAGCCTTTAACGGCACCGTTTAGATTGGTGAACTCGAGCAGCTTCGGAGTGAGAATCCCGCCGAGGGTGGTGCGGAAGATCGTTCCGTGATCGCCGGCGCCACCATTAGCCGTCGTGCCGTAGAGGAATCCGTCATTTCCCTGAACGAGTGCTCCCACTGGAAAGGCTCCCTGTTTGACTCCGGCGCTGTCGTTGAATTCGGCAATGGTAGTGACAGTGCCAGTGGTGCGATTGACCCGGTAGATGACGCCGGCATTGAAGGCTCCGCCATTGACGGTGGTGCCGTAGAGGTGGCCATCGCTGGCGAGGACCATGGCGCCGATGGGGCTTTTGCCTGGGTTGGGGGACGCGGCATTGGTGAATGTAGCCAGGGTGGTGAGCGATCCATTATTGACGAAGAGCCGGAACACGGTGCCGACATTGAGTGGCCCGCCGGCGTAGGTGGTGCCGTAGAGATAGCCGTCGCCGCCGTTCACCAGTTTGGCATTGGGGGCAGCGCCTTTGTTGTTCTGCCCGTTGTCGGAGAATTGGATCACCGTCGTCAGAACTCCGGTCGTCGGGTTGATCTTATAAATGGTGCCGTAGTTCGAGGGGGTGGTGCCTCCGTACTGCGTGGTGCCGTAGAAGAATCCGTCCGAGGCCTTGGTCATGGTGCCAAGGGGCTGAATGCCTTTATTGGTGGCCTGCTGACCCTGGAAGAAGAGGAAATTCGTGAAGCTCCCGCCGCTGGCGCTCATCTTGAAGGCGATGCCGTATGTAGGGGGGACGACGGTGAAATCGCCGCTGGAAGTGCCGTAGAGCATGCCGTCGGTGTGCTCAGCCAGCCCGGCGATCGGATAAAGTCCCCCGGTGGGCTGTGCGGCCCCGGTGAATTGGCGCAGGCTGGTGAAGGTGCCGCCGGCTGTCACTTTATAGATCGTCCCAAGCCCAAGGACTCCACCCTCCATGGTCGTGCCATAAAAGTCGCCGTCGCTGGCCTGCATCAATTCAGAGAGAGGCCGGGAGCCGATCGTATTGCCGGAACCTCCGGTGAACTCCGCCAGCGTGGTGAAGGCAGGGGTCTGCGCAGAAGAAAACGAGGCGCTAAGCAGAAGTGCCGCTGCCGTGGCGGCACGCCGGTGCGCGGTGAGTTGGGAAAAACGATTCATGGGAGGGGGACGCCATTGCGGGTAAAAAAACGATGGCGGTCGCATTCATAGGGTAAAACCCGATGGTGGAAAAGCCTAATCTTCCTGCGGGAGGCGAAATAGGCCGGGCCTGCAGAGTAGCCGGCATCTCACGCGGATCGAGTGGCAGCCGGGGCCTCGAAAGAAAAGAATGGCGGATGCGCTCCTGCTTTCTAAGGATGCGACCTTATGCGCCGCCTTCTCCCCGCTCTGATGACTCTTACAGTCACGCTCCACGCCCAGACGTGGAACGATTTTGAAACCCCTCCGCACAACTACTGGAGCGTCCCGCCACAGGATCCGGCGACCGTTCTCCAAAAACGCATGGAGAAGAAGGAGGTCACCCTGGCGGCGGATTCCGATCCCAAGACGTTCCTGCGCGCCTACTTAAAAGAGCTAAACGTGCCTGTCTCCTCCCAGGTGCTCGTTTTCTCCAAGTCCAGCCTCCAGCGCACTTTCGTCAACGGACGCAATCCCAGGGCGATGTATTTCAACGAGGACACCTATGTCGGCTGGATGCCCGGCGGCCTGATCGAGGTTACGGGCATAGACCCGGTGCTCGGCGGCGTGTTCTACATTTTCCCCGTGCCAGACAAAGCGGGCACGCTGCCGGCGCTCGATCGCAGGGAGAGCTGCCTCGGCTGCCACGCCGGCGGGCCGACGAGTTTCCTGCCTGGGCTGATGGTCCGCTCTCTGAATACATTTGAGGACGGCGGGACCGGCGGGGAGGCCAGTCCCCATAACGGCGGGCATCATTCGCCTTTCGGTAAACGCTGGGCCGGCTGGTATCTTACCGGCCAACCAGAGGGCATGACTCATCTCGCCAACCAGTACGCCGCCCGAAGGGGAGCGCCCGTTCCGTCGGGTCCGCTGGAGAAGGTGATGCCCAGTGGCACCCACCTCGCCCCCGGCAGCGATGTGCTTCCGATGCTGCTGCACGACCATCAGGTTTTTGCCGTAAATGTGCTCATGGAGGCAAACTACCGGGTGCGCACCGCCCTCTATGCCGCCGGGGGCGACACCCCCTTAGCCGAGCGAGCCCTGCGCCCCGCGGATATGGAAATGGCGGAAGCGCAGGTGCAGAAGCTGCTGCGGTTCCTGCTCTTCGCCGATGAAGCGCAACTTCCGGCACCCGTCACCGGCGACGCGGCCTTTCGCAAAGATTTCGCCACCACTCGCCGTCCGGATAAATCCGGGCGCGCCCTCAAGGATTTCGCCCTCCAAACTCACCTCATGAAGTATCGTTGCAGCTACATGATCTACAGCGCTGGCTTCCGTGGTCTCCCTCTGAGCTTTCAGCGACTCCTCTGCAAATCACTCCGCGCCTCCCTATTGGACGCCAAACCCGGAAGTCCGGCAGCGCATCTCCCCGCTGAAGAGCGAAAAGCCATCCACGAGATTCTCATGGAAACTCTTCCTGCCTACGCCGGGGCGGTTTGAGCGTGATCAGCGAGGTTTGGTCTGCTGATATTTAAGATTAGCTAAATAGATTCAGCGAGTAGAATAGTGCTAATTACCACAACTTAACCGGCAGTGACTTCCATCGAGCAATTCGGCAGGGAATGAAGCCTTGCCCGGAGGAAAGTGATGATTTCTTGCTCGAGAGTGTCACATTTGGCCCCCCAATTCCTCGCGGACTGAAGGGTTTTTACGCCTCTGCGTGCATGGGAGAGTGTGATGCGCCGGGCTCCTAATTCTGCGAGTTCGGTGAGCCTTTCTTCGAGGAGTTGGAAGAAT
Source organism: Verrucomicrobiota bacterium (assembly GCA_031429155.1). GTDB lineage: Bacteria > Verrucomicrobiota > Verrucomicrobiia > Verrucomicrobiales > V1-33 > V1-33. The sequence goes on from JANOZA010000023.1 coordinate 15,530, forward strand.
CTTAGTTCAAATCCTTCGGCCTCGAGCGCGATATCGTGGAGGGATATTCTAAGCGACGGAGGAGGGAGGTCCACTTGGTCGCCAATATCCTTGAAGCCGATCTTGCTCAGGATCAGCCTGATTCGGGAGTTCAGTTCTTCGATGGTAATGGCGGTTCCGGGGAAATTATTCCGCAGATAAAGCATCAAACTGCGGGTAATATCGCAGGCCAGCCACCATTCGTCGTGTCCGGCGCGCTTTGCGGCGTCCTTTATGGAGGTTTCGAGCCATTCGGACCCGTAAGTGGTGAGTTCGTAACGCCCGACCCGAAGGAGAGGAAGGCTGGATGGAAGTGCGATCATGGTTTGGACTTATCGGTGGTTGGAGGACAATTATTGGAAAAGCTCGGGATGGAGAACGCTGCGGGGAACGCGCCGCCCCATGGAGTTGATCTCGTCTATGAACTCCCCTACATCCTGGAACTGCCGATAGACGCTGGCGTAGCGAACATAGGCCACTGGATCTATTCCATGCAGTGTGTCCATCACCTTGATACCCAGTGTCTTGGTGGGGATTTCACGGAATCCTTCGCTTTCCAGTCCGGCAATGATTTCGTCCGTAGCCTGCTCCAATTCCTCTCTGCCGACGGGGCGTTTCTCGCAGGCTTTTGCCAGTCCTCGCAGAAGTTTCTCCCTGTCCAGAGGCTCCCGGCTTCCGTTGCGCTTGATGACGATAATTTCGGCCGGCTCGATGGTTTCGTAAGTCGTGAAGCGGTGGGTGCATTGCAGGCATTCCCGCCTGCGTCGTATCGCGGACCCTTCCCTGGCGATCCGGGAATCAATCACCTTGTCTTCGTCTTGATGGCATTTGGGGCACCGCATAATGGAATGCGGCCATCTCTAAGCCACTAAATCCAGGGGCGTCAACACTTTTGAGACGCAAGATGTAGAATCTATCACTTGAGCGAGGATTGGTCGGTGACGAATCGTTCACTGGATTTCAACGCGAAGGCTGATACAGGAGAGCATATTGTATCGCAGAAATCGCCGAAAATGTTCATTTCAAGGATTCCCCTTCCGCGAGTTTTCCCTCAAGATCAAATTTAAGTGCATCGCTAATGCCCATTTTGCTCCATCGGCTGCTCGCCTTTGCTCTCTGGGCCGGATTCCTCACTCCGGCTTGGGGTGACGTTGAAATTATCGCGCATCGCGGGGCCATGAAGCTCGCTCCGGAGAACACGCTGGCCGCTCAGCGGCTGGCCTATGAGCTCGGGGCCGAGATCGTGGAGTGCGACATCCGAATCTCCAGCGATGGGGTGCCCATCATCATGCACGATCACTCGTTGGACCGGACCACAAACACGACAGGATCAGTCGGTTCCCGCACTTTGCAGGAGCTGAAGCAACTGGACGCCGGTTCATGGTTCGGACCCCAATTTGCCGGTGAGCGGATTCCCACTCTGGCAGAGATGCTGGAAGTGGCCAAAACCTATAACCGCCAGCTCCTCCTCGATATCAAAGGGCAATTCATCGCTACTCAGGTAGTGCAGGCGATCAGGGCATCGGGCATTCCCCTCCGGCAAATCTCTTTTCTGACATGGTGGACGGAGATGACGGCCGAATACGTCCGGCTGCTCCCGGGAGCCAAAATCATGCGCCCCCCCACCCTCCGTCCCTCCGGTGCCTCCATCCTGCCGGCTCAAGTCACCGATGCTGATCTCGAAGCCATGAGGGTAGAGGGTATCAGCGTCCTCTTTATCGGTGTCGGGCCGCTTTCGCGCGAAAATATCCGGAGATTCCAAGCGGCAGGTTTTGGGACTTCACTAATTTACTTAAACAAGACGGACGCATTTAATTGGGAGGATGCCGGGGCGGATTCGTTCTGGACAGACTATACGGATGTCACGGTCTCCAGCCGGCGCAAGATGTCGCAGGAGTGGGCCAACTGGGCGGATGCCTCTGGCGTCAGCGAGGACCAGTGCCGGACGTGGCAGGACCCCGATGGCGACGGCCTCAATAACCTCCTTGAGTATGCCTTCGGCACCGATCCGCTCCAGCCTGACCAGCGCCCGGCTCCGGCCTTTGGCTTTCAAAATGCGGGGGGGGGCGCTTCCAATCCCGCTGTCAGAAGCATAGACTGGCCCGTGGATCTGCGCGAAAACTGGAGCCAGTTCCTCGACGTCACCCCGCAGATCAGCACCGGAAACGGGCCGTGGAGCAATATGTCCGGAAGTTGCTGCACGACGGTCACGCCCGCGCAGTTGCTGTTCAAATTCCCCGTCGGCACCAGCGGCAAGGCCTTCTACCGCCTCAAGATCCAAATGAAGCAGTAATGGCCGAAGACAAGGCATCCCGGCGCACCGAGCTGCTCGCCGCCCTGCGCGGCACTGCCGCCGGGGACCGTGCGGCATGGTCGGCCGAAATCCGGCACCACCTCACCGCCGGCAATCTCTGGAATCAGGCGCGCAGCGTTATGGTCTTCGCCGCTCTCAAATACGAGGCCGACCTGCTGCCCCTCCTCAGTGCGACCGGCGACCGGTGCCTCTCCTTCCCGGCGCTGGAGAATGACCGCATCGTCCCCCGGCTGGTGCGCTCGGTGGACGACCTCATCCTTGCCCCGAATGGCATTCGCGAACCCTCGCCCCTCTGCCCGTCCGTGCCCGCGGACGAGCTGGACCTCATCCTGATCCCCGGCCTCGGCTTTGCCCCCGACGGAACCAGAATGGGGCGCGGGCGCGGCCATTACGACCGCTTTCTGGCCGGGGTGAATGGGCGGACCATTCGCTGCGGCGTTTGTTTTCAGGCTCAACTGCGATCGGCCCTGCCCTCCGAGCCCCACGATGTCCGCATGGACTTTCTCCTGACGGAACGCGGCTTCATCCCGCTGGCGGATGGCCCAGATCGTGCATTGGATGCCGCCCCATGATCCAAGCCACCTACGAGAGCACCGGCGCCGGCAAGCAGCCCGTCTATGTTATCGGCCACCAGAACCCCGACACCGACGCCATTTGCAGCGCCATCGGCTATGCCGAACTCCTGCGCCTCACCCGCTATCCGGACGCCGTCGCCGCCTGCTGCGGCGGCCTCAATCAGCGCACCGAATGGGTCCTCCGCCGCGCCGGCCTCGAAGCCCCGCACCTCCTCATGGACATCCGTCCGGCCACCGAGACCATCTGCCGCGCGGATGTCGTCAAAGCCCGCGCCGACGAGACCTTCCTCGACGTTTATCAACGCATGGACCGCGCCGGCATCCGCAGCATTCCCGTCGTGGATGAAAAGGACTGCGTCATCGGCATCGCCAGCGTCCAGGATCTACTCAAGCTCCTCGTGCACAACGTGGACGACAAAGCCCAGGCCCGCCGTGTGCGCACCACCCTCGCCAATATCGCCCGCACCCTGGAGGGCCACATTGACTCCGGCGCCCGGCTCGATGTCGAGCAAAACTTCGTCCTCACCGTCAGCGCCTCCAGTGAAGAAACCGTGGACAGCCGCCTCCATGAATTCCTCCCCGACGAACTCGTCGTCGTCGTCGGCGACCGCCCCGAAGTCCATCGCCTCGCCCTCGAAGCAAAAGTCCGCGCCCTCATCCTCACCAACGCCGCCCACCTCCGTCCCGATCTCCAGGAATCGGCCCGCGCCCAGGGCGTCACCGTCATCTCCTGCGCCCACGATACCGCCACCACCACCCAGCTCATCCGCTGCTCCCGCCGCATAGACGAAGCCGTGGACCGCGACTTCAAGACCTACGGCTCCCGCGTCCACCTCCACAATATCCGCAACGAAATCCTCCATTCCGTCCAGCCCCTCTTCCCCGTCGTCCGCGAAGAAAACGGCAAACTCATCGGCGTCTTCTCCAAGACCGACCTCCTCGATCCCCCCCGCCAGCGCCTCGTCCTCGTGGACCACAACGAACTCTCCCAGGCCGTCCCCGGCGCCTCGGACGCCCAGATTCTCGAAGTCATAGACCACCACCGCCTCGGCGGCGGCCTCGTCTCCAGCGAGCCCATCCGCTTCATCAACGAACCCGTCGGCTCCACCTCCACCATCGTCGCCCGGCTCTATCAGTTACTCGGCCAGCGCCCATCCCCCGCCGTCGCCATTTGCCTCTGCGGCGGCATCGTCAGCGACACCCTCAACCTCACCTCCCCCACCGCCCGCGGCATGGACCGCGAGATGCTCGCATGGCTCGCCGGCCAGGCCGGCATCATCGTGGACGACTTCGCCCGCGAATTCTTCGCCGCCGGCTCCCTCCTCCGCGCCGCACCCGTCGAGACCATCCTCAACACCGACCGCAAGGAATTCACCGAACACGGCTGGCGCATCAGCATCAGCCAGATCGAAGAACTCGGCCTCGACGACCTCCCCGTCCGCACCCCCGAACTCCAGGCCGCCCTCGAACAACTCCGCATCACCCAAAACTGCGGCTACGCCTGCCTCATCGTCACCGACATCCGGCGCCACCACAGCGTCCTCATCACCGCAGGCAGCCCCAGCGTCACCGACGAAATAGACTACCCCTCCATCGGCCCCGGCATCTTTGAAATGGACGGCGTCGTCAGCCGCAAAAAGCAATTCTTCCCCTTCATCAGCCGCGTCCTCTCCCGCGCCTCCGCCGCCGGCTGATTCCTTCAAACGTGAGTTCCCTTTCCCTCCCCCCGGACTACCCGCGCATCCAACTTGTGGGCAGCTTCCAGGAACTGGCCACCACTCCCTTCGGCGGCGGCATCAACGCCCTCTGCTGGCCCCGCACCCTCGGCGGCGACTTCAGCGAGATCGTGGAACACCTCACCGTTGG
>JANOZA010000024.1:0-2551 GCA_031429155.1 Verrucomicrobiota bacterium
CGGCGACCGGCACGGGGACGGGCACGGCGGGGATCGGATTCGGATGGGAAAACACCGGCGGAAACGGGCGCTACACAGGCACGCCCGCCAACTGGAATACCAGCCTGCCCCAAAGCGGTTCGCCGCAGGTCCCCTTCACGGTGCCGCGCTACAAAGCTCCGGGTTCGAAGATGCTGTGGTTCAAGGTAAAACCCGCCGGCAGTTCCACAGAGATCATTTTCTCCGCGCCCAATGGTGGCAGCGGCTACGCTCTGCCGGCAACGGTAACGCAGGCGCTCCAAATCACCAACACTGGCGCAGTGGACGAGGATCCGCCAAACCTCACCGCCCTCACGATCACTCCCAACAATGCGGACGTTACCGCTGCGCCCGCCACGCTTCAGGTATCCGCCACCCTCACAGACGCCACGGCGGGAGTCGCATGGGTCAAAGTGAAACTGTTGACTGCGACCGTTGCCTTTGAGATCTCCCTGACCCGCACGGCAGGCACCGCGCAGAGCGGGACGTGGACTGCCGCCATCGCCGTGCCGCTGCTCTATCCCTCAGCGAATTATTCCGTGCTCCTTGAGGCCGCAGATGCCGCGGAGAACGAGACTGACTTCGGCGAATTCTCCCTCGCCAGTCGTGAAATCCCTGGCGGCAACCTCGACATTCCGATCATCGGCGGCAGCGCCTACGAACGCTGGGCTTACAATACCTGGTTTCAGCCGGGCGACTCACTGACGGGTATTCTCGACGATGCCGATCACGACGGCAGGCCGAACCTCCTCAGCTACGCCTTCGATCTCAATCCACTGGCCATCGCCAACAGCACCGGCAGCCTCCCCGTGGTGGGACTGGCAGGCACCGGCACCGGGCGACATCTCCGCATTATTTATCTGCACCGCAAGGATGCCACCAACAGCGGCCTGACCTACTCGCCGCAATTCACTTCATCCGTCTCCGGCGTCTGGCAAACCGTCAGCGGCGGCATCGTCACGGATCTTGGCGGAGACTGGGAACGCATCACTGTGGAGGATACCGTGGGCGTTAGCGGGGAAATGCGGCGCTTCGGCAGAGTGAAGGTGGAATACGTCGCCCCTTGAGGATCGGTCAGCCCCCAGCCCCGACCAGCGCCGTTCGCACCGCGGCGATGAAGTAATAGCAGCCGCCGAGTGCGATCAACGCGGAGCCCCATCTCAGAACCAACTGGCGGAATTTCTCGCCACCGGCATCGCGACCGATCTTCAACGCACCGGAAAGCGGTGCCACCACGCACAGGTGCCCGGCTTCTACGCCGATGCAAAACGCCGCGATGGCCCACGCCGCAGCGTGGCCTTCGATACCTTCCAGCTTTTCCAACAGGGCACCGCCAAACCCCATGCCATGCACCAGCCCAAGAAGAAACACGACGACAATCCTTTGCGGATTTAGCGAAATCTTCTGCCGCAGAATATTCTCCAGCGCGATATAGACAATGCTCGCGCCGATCACCGGCTCCACGATCCACGACGGCATCAGAGCGCTCCCCCGCAGAGCCGTGGCCACGACGGAAAGCGAGTGGGCGACGGTGAAGATGCCGATGATTTTGAACACTTCCCAAAACCCGGTCAACGCGAGCACCAGCGCTGCGGCAAAGAGCAGATGATCCCAGCCGGTCAGCACGTGATGAATGCCGGCGGTGAGGTAATTTCCAACAAATTCAGAGTCCATAAGCGAAATCAAAATGAATGCCGCCCGGCGAAACGCAAGGCGAGGGCCCAGCCCCCTCCCGGGCAGTGTCATACGTGAAGCCGACATCCGGCGCAGCGCTGGCCATCGTTGTGGCGGCGGGGTAGTCGAACGTTTGGAGACGACTCACCGCATCATAGACCGCATCCGTGCTCAGCGCCCGGCTCACGATCCGGTCAGCCCCGGAATACTCCATCTGGAAGACTTCGTAATAATCATTCGGCGCCCCCGGCAGCTTTTGGGAAGTCAGGTTCCCCTCCACATCATAGGTAGCCGTGGAATCAAAGAAGCCGCCCGCCGGGGTGTGCTGCCTTCGATACTGATGAGCGACCACTTCCCGTCCGCCGGAGGGTGTCTTGTCATGAATCTTCTCCTGCCCCCTTTCCTTGTCATAAGACACCACCGGGACGGACTCAGGGCGTGCGCACGACCTTCAGATGGAAGAAGACTTTCGGCTGACCGGAGGTGGTATCGTAGTCACCGGAGATAGCGGTGGGCAGGCTATTATCGAGGGTGACGCCGGTGGTGGACCAACTGCCCGCCGTCATCGTGGTGGAGGCTTCGATGCTCCATGCGAGAGCCGGATCTACGGCGGCGGTGGCTCCTTTAGCCCAGGTCACGGTCAGGGTGGGGCCGATGAGCGTCTGCACTGACTGCGGCAGGGACTTGCTGCTATTGGGAATGCTGCCAGTGGCGTATTCCATGAGATTGGCCGAACCGTCGAGGTCGGCATCATCTTCCGGGGCACCAATGCCTGGATACGCTGCGGCCCATCCGTCGTAGCCGGGTCCACCACCGAGGGATTCCACGTCGGCGTTGCTGCGCGGCATGATCTGGTAGC
>JANOZA010000025.1:0-8101 GCA_031429155.1 Verrucomicrobiota bacterium
ACCAATTAATCCAAATATAACAAGTTTCGATACTGGGGCTAAATACTTTTCGATCGATCCATAGTTTTCACCCAATAGAAATCCAGCAGCAGTTAGAGCTAATGTCCAGATGAAGGTGCCTAATGTCGAATAAATAGTAAAGGTAGCTAAAGGCATTTTATTCATTCCCGCAGGGAGGGAAATTAGCGTCCTAATTCCTGGTACCATGCGACCAAAAAAGACCGCATTACGCCCATGTTTATTGAACCAATCATTAACCCTGTCGATCTCTTTTACCGATACGCCAATCCATTTGCCATATCGATCGACCCAAACCCCCAACCTGTCATAATTAACTAGTCTACCGAGATAATACCAAGCATAAGTTCCCAGCATCGTCCCGATAGTACCAGCCAAAACAGCCAGTGAAAAATCCATTTTACCCTGAGCTGCTGTAAACCCAGCTAATGATTTAATGAGCGGCTTGGGATATTGGGGTGTCGGATTTCTCATGTTTGCTGAGAACATATTTCCGCCAATTCCGCTGTCGGTGTTGTGCATGGCGACGGGTGCGATGCGGGCACCGACGAGGGTGGCGATCATGAATTGATCGTTCTCTTCCGGCTCGATGCTGCCCTCCCAGAGATCCCCGCCGCCGGAAAAGAAGAACCGTCCGTCCTCCGCGAAGCACCCGCAGTTCACATTGTCCACGCGGCGGCAGAATACTTGGCCGAAGCTTTTGGTCCCCGGCTTCCGACCGAGGAATACGTTGCTGCCGCTGTCTTTCTCCGCCGTGCCGCTGAAAAACAGCCAGTCGGTGAGCGGAGTGCCCGGCTTCGTGGCCACGAAGAGATTTTCGGCTCCGAATGCTTTTCCCAAATCCGAAAGGCGCTTCACGGTGCCGTCTTCCTTCATGACCCACGCTGCGGTGCCGGCGAGGAAAAGCGCTTCTCCCTGCCCGCCGCGGGCGAGGCCCGTGACTTTGACAGCCTTCAGTTCCGCGGGCAGCGGGAATTCTGTGAGCTTGCCATTTCCCACATCCAGGCGGCAAATAACGCCGGACTTGTAGAGCGGTGCGAAGGTGACGGTTTTCCCGTCCGTGGAGAAGAAGGAATCACCGGCATGAGTGGTGGAGACGGTGAGGAGAAAGGCGGCATGGAGGGTTTTCATTCGCCGCGATCCTGTCGCTACCAACACAAAACGCCAGGCCGGAAAGTCACCCGTGAGGCAACCACTTTTCCGGGAGCACGACATCCCGATGCGCAGCCAGTATGAGGTAAGCCTCCGCCTGGTGCGTCGTGCCGTCCTCCAGAATGACCGGCACCGGCACGCGTTCGTAGAAGTCATCCTCATACGCATCCAGTCGCGCCAGCGCCGCAGCACTCACATCGAAATACACCAGCCCTGTCGTGATCCCGCCATCGCATTCCACGAGGCCGGGAAACTTCACGCCGCGCAGCCGCCGGGCTTCATAGCCGTGCAGCACCGCGGAGCGGTTATCGCATTTCTCCTGCACCACGCGGGACCACACGGCGGGATCCATCAGCGTGCCGTAGGCGAACAGGTCCATGTCCTACGCTCCCGAGAGCGCTTCCTCGCGCTTCTGCACGCGGCGGCGCTCGCTGCTGCAGAGGATGCGTTTGCGGAGGCGGATGTTCTTCGGCGTGGCCTCCACGAGTTCGTCCACGGCGACGTATTCGATGGCGCGCTCCAGGCTGAAGCGGATCGGCGGTGTCAGTCCGGAGCCCTTTTCCGAGCCGGTGGTGCGGAAGTTGGTCAACTGCTTAGCCTTGGTAGGATTCACCGGGAGGTCTTCCGCGCGGGGATTCTCACCGACGATCATGCCGGCATAGACGATGTCGCCAGGGGCGACGAAGAGCTTGCCGCGGATCTGGACGTCTTCCAGGCTGTAAGGGGTGGCCTCACCGGTTTCCATGCTCACAAGAGTGCCGGAGGTGCGGGTGACGATGGAGCCAGCCCACGGGGCGTAGTGTTTGAAGAGGTGGCTCATCACGCCGTGACCGCTCGTCAGGTTCATGAGATCGTATTCGAAACCGATGATGCCGCGCGTGCTGATCTCCGCTTCGATGAAGCTGCTGGCCTTGTGGGCCACCATGTTCACAAGGATACCGCGGCGCTCGTTGAGGCGCTTGAGCACGCCGCTGATGTATTCCTCCGGCACTTCGATGTAGAGCGTCTCGAACGGCTCCAGGGTGGTGCCGTTCTCGTCCTTCTTCGTGATCACGTTTGGCCGGCTCACGAGCAGCTCGAATCCCTCGCGGCGCATCTGCTCGACGAGCACGGCGATCTGCATCGCCCCGCGCGCACTGACGGAAAAGATACCGGCGGTGTCGGTGTCAGAGACGAAGATGGAAATGTTCGACTTCATCTCCTTCATCAGACGGTCGCGGATTTGGCGACTGGTCACGTACTTGCCCTCGCGGCCTGCGCCGGGGCTGTCGTTGACGCTGAATTCCATGCTGATCGTCGGCGGATCAATGTCCATGAAGGGAATGGCCACATCGTCTTCCTTCGACGTCAGGGTCTCGCCGATGTCCACATCTTCAAACCCGGCGATGCCCACGATGTTGCCCGCGATGGCTTCATCCGTCTGGTTCGTTTGCAGCGCGGCGTATTCAAAGATGCGGGTGATCTTCGCACGGACTTTGGAGCCATCCTTGCGCATGAGGAAAACCGTATCGCCCTTGCAGCCCTTGCCGCTGAGCACCTTGCCCATGGCCACGCGGCCCACATAGTCATCCCACGCGATGTTGCTGGCGAGCATCCGGAACGGACCGTCAGGGTCCACATTCGGCGCCGGGATGTGATCCCAGATTCCCTGGAGCAGCGGGATCATGTCCACGTTCTCGTCTTCCAGCTTCACCTTGAAATAACCATCGCGCGCGGAGCCATAGAATGTCGGCGCGTCGAACTGATCTTCCGATGCATCCAGTTCCAGGAGCAGCTCCAGCACCTTATCGTGCATCTGCGCCGGCTCACTGTGAGGACGGTCAATCTTGTTAATGACGAGGATGACCTTGAGCCCTTCCTGGAGCGCCTTGCGGAGCACAAATCGCGTCTGCGCCTGCGGGCCGTCGTAGGCGTCCACCACGAGGAGCACCCCATCCACCATCTTCATCACGCGCTCCACTTCCGCGCCGAAATCCGCGTGGCCCGGGGTGTCCACGATATTGATAATGCGGTCTCCCCAGTGGACCGACGTATTCTTGCTGCGAATGGTGATGCCCTTCTCGCGTTCGAGATCCATGCTGTCCATGCTGCGCTCCTGCACGACCTGATTGTCACGGAAAGCACCGCCGGCACGGAGCAGCTTGTCCACCAGCGTGGTCTTGCCGTGGTCAACGTGGGCGATAATGGCGATATTACGGATGCGGGAATTCATGATGCGATGCGGGTTACGGGATGCGGGAGACGCGAAGAACGCGGTGGGGGGATTCCACGCCGGGCAGAAGTTAGAGGCCTCAACGAAGCCAAAGCCGGGCGGGAAGGGCGGCGATCATGGCACCATTCCAAAGGAGCGCAAACGCCGGTTTTGGCATCTTCAGATGGCCTTTGCAGCAGAAAACTGAGAGTCATTGCCGTTGCCTGGGCAAGCAGCCCCTCACTGGCGCCGCCACCACGGAGTTCCGGAGGGCCCCCAATTCAGCGGAATGGAACTTTGAGCCGGGGATGGTGTGATCTGCCCGGTTGGGGCTGCGGTCATCTTCAGTTTCTGGAGCATCTCCCCCAATCTCTTCTCCATCTGCGCGAGCCGGGGGAGAAATGTTGGGTCGGTGGCACACCGGATACGATAAATCGCCAGCAGTCCCTTCTGGGTGGCGGAGAGTTCCTGGCCGCTTTTGGCCTGGGGAAGGGCCACCCGTTCGACCGTGTAGTCTATTATCGCGCCCGAGCCTACTTCCACGCGCTCCTTGAAGAGGTTTTCGGGCGCGCTCATGGGGATCCATTCCTTGAACATCTGTGTCGCCATTAATTTCAGCACCTGTCCGCTGGTCCACTGGGCCACCTCCAACTTGTACAGGCTCACGACTCCGCCGAGTGTAGTCATCGTCCAATCTAAAACCTTCAGAACTCTCGCTGCCGGGTAAACAATGCTCAGGACAAGCAGGGGTATTTCTACAAGTGAAAACGCCAGATCCACTTTCTCCCAAAACTCCTTATCTTTTATTTCCGCCCTTAGATCCTTGATTAGCCTTGCTTCGAGGGCCTCGATCGACTCTACCGCATACGGGAACCAGCGTCCTCCCTCCACGGGGGAACTGGCGGATTCCAAAGTCGTGAGCCCATAGGAGCTCGCCGCCCCCATCAGGGCGGGTCCGGACCCGGGCACGGGACTGCTTGTGGGCGAGACTATCTGGACCAAAGTGACGTGGACGAGTTGTCCATGTCCGTTCAGAGCTATGAATTCGCTGGTGACCACAGGCAGGCTATTGTGTTGGCAAAGTTGAATTGGCGGAAGCAGGGCACTGGTTCCCGAGTTTCGCGGGCGGGCGGTGGCGACTTAGGAGGTAAGTGGGCTAGCTGACTGGGGAGAGTCGGCAATCCTTGTATCGTTCTTGAGGAGCGCAAACGCCGGTTTCGCCATCTTCACCGCTCCTCGCGGATAGCGCGCGCATGGCCCCGGCCCGGGCACTGGCGCTTGTTTTCATAGCGTGATCCACACGGGCAGGCTCAGTGGTGTGCCTGCGCGACATCTTCACGCGCAGTGGGGCAGGGCTGCCGGGGTTCGAGTGCAGAAATGACAGATCGAGCCGTGGAAATGGCAGATCGGGCGGTGAAAATGGCGGATCGGGCGGTCGAAATGGCCGGTCGGGTGGTGGAAATGGCCGGTCGGGCGGTGGAAATGGCCGGTCGGGCTGTAGAGATGGCCCGTCTGCCAGCCCGGGCACCCATTTTTGCTGTCGGAGCGGGTATTCCTGCCGACCGAGCGCCCATTTTTAGTGACCGACGGGCTTCTTCTGCCGGGAGATTGCCTGTTTTTAGTGGCTGATGGGTGGTTCTGTCGGAGCGACCGGGTGTCTGTGCCGGGGGATAACCTTGTCCCCAGCTGCGGCTGCCCGGAGGGCCCTTGATGTCGCCCCTTATCTAAGGTCCGCTGGGATGGATGCGATGACGGCGTGGAGCCGGTCCAGGGTGACGTGTTGCGCGCACCAGTGCTCAATGTAACGCATGTCGAGGGCGGTGAGGGTTTGCACGGCGAGGACATCGCGGGCATCGTCGAGGTCTTTGCTGCGGCCCCAGCGGATTTTCTGGACCACGACGTCTTCGGGGGTGGGCAGCCAGATGTCGCAGCCCAACTGCGCGGAGAATTTCCGGCACTTCCTGGCAAAGCGGGTCTGGACAAAGGGGTCGCCGCTGAGTTCGAACAGTTCGATGGTGAAGGGGGGGCGGGTGTTGGATTTTACGATGTGCCGCAGGCTGCCGGTGAGGGTCTCGAAGGTGATCTGGGGATCGAAAGTAACGATGCCTGCGAGCCTCTGCTCCAGGCGCTGGAGCAGGCCGCGGGTTTGCAGGGAGACGACGATGTCTATGTCTTTGGTGCCGCGGGGAAGGCCATAGACGCCGACGGCGATGGCTCCGGTGAGGAGATGCGGGATGGCTTCGGTCTCCAGCGCCTCCACCATGCGCACCGCGAGTTGAAAGAGGGTCATCAGGCGGCCTCTACAGGGAAGTAAAGATTGTGCTCGTGCAGGCGGCGGAGGATGCGCAGGCGGCGCTCGACTTCGTCCCAGCGGGCTTCCTCGTCTGCGGAGCCTGGCGAGCCGTAAATGCCGTTGGAGAGTTCCAACGCTTCATCCAGCCGCTGGGTCTCGGTCAGACTGCGGGCGCGCAGCACCTTGCCGCGGTAGATTTCCTCCTGCACGGCGCGGAGGGTGGCGGGGTCGGATTGCCAGTCGGTCATGGCGGGGAGTATGCCGCCGGGGGTGCGCTTGGCAAGCCGGACGTGGGGCTGCGCGGGAGGGGGCACGAAAAAGGCCGGACCTTTGTGGGGTCCGGCCTTTGGGGTGTCGTGTTTTAGCAGCCTGGTGGGCTGGAAGCCCACGCTACTGGTTATTTATAGCTGGCCTGGGCGCCTTTGATGTCGCGCTTTTTGATCCAGGGCATCATGCTGCGGAGTTTGGCGCCGGTCTTTTCGATGGGGTGCTTTTCGCCGTCGGCGAGGAGCTTCTTATACTTGGGGTAGCCGCTCTTGTATTCGGCGACCCATTCTTTGGCGAATTTGCCGCTCTGGATGTCCTTGAGGGCGGCTTTCATGCGCTTCTTGACGCCGGCGTCAATGATTTTGGGTCCGACGAGGACGTCGCCCCATTTGGCGGTTTCGCTGATGGAGAAGCGCATTCCGGCGATGCCGGCTTCGTTCATGAGGTCCACGATGAGTTTCAACTCGTGGAGGCATTCGAAGTAGGCCATCTCGGGGGAGTAGCCGGCTTCAGTGAGGACTTCGAATCCTGCCTGGACGAGGGCGCAGGTGCCGCCGCAGAGGACGGTTTGCTCGCCGAAGAGGTCGGTTTCGGTTTCTTCTTTGAAGGAGGTTTCCAAAACGCCGGCGCGGGTGCCGCCGATGCCTTTGGCCCATGCGAGGGCGATCTTTTTGGCTTTCTTGGAGGGGTTTTGGTAGATGGCGATGAGGGCGGGGACGCCTTTGCCTTCGGTGTACTGGCGGCGGACGATGTGGCCGGGGCCTTTGGGGGCGACGAGGATGACGTCTATGTCTGTGGGGGGGACGATGGTCTTGAAGTGGACTGCGAAGCCGTGGCTGAAGAGGAGGGTCTTGCCTTTTACGAGGTTGGGCTTGATGTCGGCTTCATAGACGGCGGGGATTTTGGTGTCGGGAACGGCGACGAAGATGACGTCGGCGAGCTTTACGGCTTCGGCGGTGTCATAGACGGCGAAGCCTTGCTCTTTGGCGACGGGGATGGACTTGCTGCCTTTATAGAGGCCGATGATGACTTTGACGCCGCTCTCTTTGAGGTTGAGGGCGTGGGCGTGGCCCTGGGAGCCGAAGCCGATGACGGCGCAGGTCTTTCCTTTGAGGGCTCCGAGGTCGGCGTCTTTGTCGGTGTAGATCTTAACTGGCATGTTGTTGGTGTGTGGTGGGTGGGAGTTGGGAGAAAGGTAATCAGTGATCAGTAATCAGTGGTCGGTGACGGAGAGGAGGGAAGATCTTAGTAGTCGGCGGACTTGGGGCCTTGCCACTCGGCTTCGTCGGCTTCGGTGTGCTTCACGCGGGGGAGGGCGATGCGGCCGGTGCGGGTGAGTTCAGTGATGCCGAAGCTGTCCATGAGAGTAATGAACTTGTCTATTTTGCCGGTGTCGCCGGTGATCTCGATGGTGACGGCGCGGCGGGCGACGTCTATGATCTTGGCGCGGAAGATCTGGCAGAGTTCGATGACTTCGGCACGGGAAGTGAGGTCCACTTTGACCTGGAGGAGGACGAGTTCGCGGTCCACGTAGTCGCCTTCGCGGAAGTCGAGGACCTGGATGACGTCCACGAGTTTGTCGAGCTGCTTGATGATTTGGTTGAGGGCGAGTTCCTTTTCGCGGACGACGATGGTCATGCGACTGACCTTGGGATCATGGCTGGGTCCGACATTCAGGGTGTGAATGTTATAGCCGCGGCCACTGAACATGCCGGCCACGCGGGCCAGCACGCCGAATTTATTTTCAACGAGTACGGAGATGGTATGCAGAGTCATGGGGAATAGCGCAGCCCCGCGAGGGCCGGGAAAAGGAGCGCGGAGAGTGGGCGCGCTCCCCTGGCGGGTCAAATGAAGAATGCAGAATGAAAAATGCAGAGCACGGGAACCCCCGGAGCTCGGATTGGGCACTTTTCATTCTGCCTGCGTCTGTGGCGTGAGGGACGGATGGCGACGGGTTGTGCAAAGCCATTTGTGCCTTGACGCCCCGGTCTTTCCCAGAGTAGGTGGCCGCCCGGCCCGGCTGTCTTGCCCGGGATTTCTTGTTTAGACACGTCTCTTATGGATTGGCCGACGATACTCTGGCTTTGCTGCTACATACCGGTCGTAATCGGCCTCTCGCTTTTCGGATTCCACCGCTGGTGCATGGTGTACCTGTTTTGGAAGCACAGGAAAAAGCCCCC
>JANOZA010000026.1:0-3337 GCA_031429155.1 Verrucomicrobiota bacterium
GGTGCCTTCACTGCCGTCCAGGCCGCGGACGCTCAGTCCAGCGCCTTCATCGGCTCCGGTAAAAAGCACCTCAGCAATTTCCTCGGCAACATCTGGAGCCCGGCGTGGGCGCCCGTCGGCTATAACAATGCCACCCTCGAACTGCCCGCAGACGAAAATCAGCGCTTCGATCTGCTGAAGGCCTACCGCTCCTTCCTCAATCTCAATCCCAACATGACCGTGAGCACGCCGCTGCTCACCATAAACGTCAGCGTGGCAGACAGCCGCATCGCCGCGCTGACCGCCGCGCGCACCCTCCGCCAAAACTGCCGCACCGACGCCGCCACCAAACGCGATGGCCGTGATGCCGTGGAAAAACTCCTGCGCAAACGGATGTCAGGACTCATCGCCGAACTGGCTACTCTCATGGCCGGGGATGATCCCCGCTGGGCCGCATTCGGTCTCCATGCGCCCGCCGGGCCCACGCTCTCTGACAAACCCACCGGTGCCACCATGCAGGCCGGCCCCGCCGGATTCAACTTCCTGGACTGGAATGATACCGCCCGCGCGGATTCTTATAACGTGCTGCAAAAGCTCCAGGGAGAGACGACGTTCACCATCATCGCCAATGTGGTGGATAGCGACGCGACGATCCCGGAAATCTCCAGCGGCACCTCCGCGGAATACGGCATCACCGGCCTGAACGGTGCCGGCACCGGCCCCATGAGCGACCCCCTGACGTGGAATCAGCCGTGAGGGGGCTCACTGCTTCACCGGGAGCCACTGCACGGCGTCAATGATGACGTGGCCGTCGGTGGCGGCGTTGGAGATTTCCACCACGCCGCCGGCGGCGAAGGTGAATGTCCCGAGTGAAGTCAACAGTCCGTCAATGGCCGGGGCTTGCTGCTGATTGACGGTGATCGTCTTTTCACCCGTGGCGTGTTTCACCGTGACCGGCACATTGGTGGCGCGATTAGTCAGCGCGGTATAGGCGAGGCGGACTTCGTATTCGCCAGCCGATGGCAGCTTCGCCGTGAAAGTGGCGCGCTGCTTTCCCTTCTCGGCATTGCCATCGTGCGCATAGCCGCTGCCGACAAACGGAGACGCGGCGGTGCTCTCTGCGCTGAAGCCTTCCTTCGTTGCTTCGCTGTCATCCACGACGACGCCGGGGAGTTTGTCCTTGGGCTGGCTTTCCTTTTTCGGTGCGGCGGGCGGTGACTCGAAATCGAGCACCTGTCCGTCTGCGAGGAGGCGAGCTTTGAACTTCGCAGCGGCTATGTTCTGCACTGTGGTCTTTTCCTCAATGGCATGGACTGCGGCGGTGGCGGCACTTTGGCCCATGACCATAAAGACGGGCTCCATGCGGATGCTGCCGTAGGCTATGTGGGAGGCGCTGAGGCAGACGGGAACGAGGAGATTCGTGCATTCCGCGGCTCTGGGATGGATGCTGCGGTAGCTGACCGGATAAGGTCGCGTGCTGGTCTGGATGTCGCCTTCGTTGAGAACGACGCCGGCTTTGTTCACGTATCGCTGAATGTTGTGCGAGTCCATGTTGTAGGCGCCCATGCCGACGGAATCCTCCACGACGTCTTTGCGCAGGCAGTTCTTCTCCGTCATCACATACGCGCCGATCATCCGCCGGGCCTCACGCACATACATCTGGCGCGGCCAATGTTTGTTGTCGGTGAACTCATCCTTCGCGAGAGCAAGACGCGTGAACTCAGCGCGGAGCCTGGCCGGCACCCGCGGATGATTCGCCAGCGTCCACATGAGGCCCTGCTGGTAGTCCACATGTTCCTGCCAGATGCGGTCGCGGGTCGCATAGTCGCCGTCGGGGTAGGCATAGTTCATGCCGATGTTGTCGGTGCTGATGGCGAAGTTGTTGTTTGTGTCCGTCTTGCGGTTCGGCATCCAGACGGGATTCCACGGCGGGCGCATGTCGCCGGCCTCGCAGTTGCGCAGGAGCAGTTCGTAGTGTGCGGGATCGTAGTTCTTCGGCTTCGGCCAGGGGAGGCGGTTTTCCGGCACATCGGTCGTACACATGCGGAAGTTGTAGGCCTGCACCCGATTGTCGCCGTCGCCGTCTTTGCCCGGCTGACCCGCCGCGATGCCTGGCAGCAGTCCGCTGGAGGGATCGCCGGGCTTCACATAAGGATCGGGCTGGTGAGTGAACTGGTGCTTGGTCGCCTTCGCCACCTGGATGCCATTGAGGGTCTCGCCGTAGGTCGCATTTGCCTCGCGCCCGACATGATAGCCGACGCCCGCCTTCGCCATGAGGTCGCCTTCGTAGGTGGCATCTATAAACATCCGCCCGGTGAATGTCCGCCCGCTTTCCATGCGGATCGCCGTGATGCGTGCGCCTTCTTTCTTCACTCCATCCTTCAAGTCCAGCCGCTCACCAAAGACCACAGGCACCTTCGCTTCCTTGAGCATCGCGTCATACACGAGCGACGCCACGTGAGGCTCAAACGTCCACATTGTCTCCTCGTCCGCAGCATTGCCGTGGGGCTTACCGGAATAGTATTTCTCCCGCGTCTCGTGTTTCCACGCCACCGGCTGCTGGTAATACTGCCAGATGCGGTGGTAGAACTCGCGCGACACGCCGCCGATGGCCCGCTTGTTGCCGATGTCGGTCGCCCCGAGACCGCCGGTCGTGAGCCCGCCGACGAACTTTGTCGGCTCGATGACGACAACGGATTTTCCCATCCGCGCCGCCTGGATCCCCGCCGCCACTCCGCCGGACGTGCCGCCATAAACAACGATGTCGCAGTCATCCGCAGCGCGGACCAGTGAAGGGAGTAGAAAGGCGACGATGGGGAGCAGGCGGAAGGTGTGCATGGGGCGACTTGGCAATTGACTCCCGGGGCGACAAGAGAAACCCGGGGCGCATTTGTGTCCACGGCAGCGCATCCATTCCCTGCTGGACGCCACCGCCGTCCGGTATGAGTCTGGGCGGCAGTAAAATGGAACACCGGTTTCGCTGTTTACCTGTCTGAACCTCCCGAACGCCATGAAAGAGAAATCCCCTTACATCATCCCCATCACCTGCGGCATCGTGCTGCTGGCGGTGATCCTCTTTTTACTGCCGGACTCGATCTTCCGCGGCATGGGTCGCTGGAATCGCGGCAACGGCGGCTCCGGAGACGATGAAAGGCTGGCGGGTAAGGGTAAAGTCGAGGACGAAGCCCGTCCGACAGAGACCGCGCGCGATCTATCGGCGGAACTGCTCGCGGCGTTGATGCGGAAGTTTTCGGGCGAAGAAGTGAAGCCGCACGAGGCGATCCTGGAATTCAAGGACGCCGACGCGCTCAAGGCTTTCCTCGCCCGTGCGGAAAACTCCGGGCTCAAAGTGCTCGGC
>JANOZA010000027.1:0-16375 GCA_031429155.1 Verrucomicrobiota bacterium
CGCTGGGTCAATGCCGGTGCCCCCGTCTCCACCATGCCCGGCAGCGGCGTGGATGAGCTCACCTGGGACCGTGAGAACCGCCTCACCGCCAGCAAAATTGCCGCCGCCGCTCCTCCTGGCGTGGACCGCACCCCCGGCGACTACACCTTCCGCTACGATCACCGCACCCGCCGGCTCGTGCGCAGTTCACCCTCTGCCTCCGCCCTCATCTCCTTCAGCGGCGGCCTCAGCGTCCAGGAATGGCCTGGTCCGGCCCCCTCCGATTCGTCCTCGTCCTCCTTCTCGTCCTCGTCATCGAATTCTTCCGGCCCCCTCGTCGAATACATCCGCGGCAGCGACTACGGCGGCGGCATCGGCGGCATCCTCTATACCATCCGGGAAGGCCAGGCCAGTTGCCCGCACTACAACAGCCGCGGCGACGTCGTCGCCAAATCCGCCGCCGACAGCGGAGCCGCCATCGCCTGGACCGCCGCCTACCTCGCCTTCGGCACCCGCCCCGAGGAAAAAGGCACCAACCCCGACCCCCACCGCGCCAACACCAAAGAAGAAGACGGCACCGGCCTCTTGAATGAGGGACACAGATACAGGTGCCTGGAAACCGGCATGTTCATCAGCCGCGACCCGGCCGGGTTTGTTGATGGACCGAATCTGTATGCCTATACAATGCAGAACCCGTGGACGAGTTTTGATCCGGAGGGGCTAGCCAAGGCCAAAGTATCCATTGGTCAGCTTGAAGAAGCAGAAAAACAGCACAGCGCAGAGGGCTTGCGTCAGCGTAGGATTTGCAACTCATCTTATCAGACGCAAATCAAAACAGCCCGCGGCAATGGCGATGAGGCTGAGGTTGCAAGACTCACAGCGGAGAGGAACAAGCTATGGGATGATTCGACGGCTCATTACGAAACCGCCAGAACCCTCCGACGTGTTATTAGCGCCAGAAAGCAGTTCGACGCCGAGTTCGGCGCTGACTATTACGGTGGGGTGCTCGCAGGTTCGACCGTGGAACGCTACGATGACATGGTGGGCGATGGAGACCTCCGCCACGCCATGTGGGAATGCACACACGGATACATAATGTCGCGGTCCACAACCAAGGGACTGCTCAGTTATGTAGAGACGGGGGCGGCTGTCAGCACGGCGTTTATTCCTGGAGCGGGAATGCCAGGAGCGGCAGGTGCCATCGGTAGAGCAGCGGTTAACCCTGGAGTTCGCGCCATTCTTTGGTCTGGGGGCAGAGCGGCGCTTAGTGAAGCCAAGGCATTGGCGGCGATTACCGGAAGGACTACGCTAGAAACAACTTTGGGTGGCCGTGCTTTGACAGCATTAGATCGGACCATGAAAACGCTCACTCTTGGTAAGCAAGGGGTTTCGCTTGAGACGTGGGCGACGGCATCGCGAGCGTATGCCCGCCAGGCAAAGGGAGGTGCCATTGCTGTGATTAGAGGTGAAGGGGGGGGCGCGGGAACCGTATTTTCAAGAGTTGAGTGGCCCGCGCTAATGAGAAATGGCGTAAAGGTTTTCTTTCATTAAACCAATTAATTACATGCTTAAATATAAGTCTACAACCAGCCGCGATTCGTTTGTATTTACTTGGGGAGGAAAAGGGCTTTTCTCTAAAGGAGCCATTCGCTTTGAAGTCGTGGCGGAAATATGGAACCTGAAGGGCCGCGCGGTTTATTCAGGGGACTTGGATGTGCTTCCTGCAGATGAACGTGCCCCGGCAATGGCTGCCTTGGTCGCATTTTTCCGAAAGTGTGGTGATGAAGTGGCGATCCACGGCAAACCCGCATGGTTGCCGCCCGATTTGGAACCGCTCGTCATCAAAAGCAACGAGGGGAACTAGGGGGCGATGTGCAAAACATGCCAAACCAAACCAAAGATGACTGGACAACCACCCGCGAACCCAGCCACCGCACCGACCTGCGAACGGGCTGTCGTGTTCACCTGGGATGCGCTTGGCCGCCTCGCCACCTGCACTGAGCATCACCCCACCAGCGGCGAGCCGGAGCGGGTGAGCCGTTACCTCTACGACCGCGACGGCCACACGGTCTTCAAGGCCCTGCCTGGCGGCACCGTGGAGGAGAAGAAATACGACACCCGCGGTCGCACCACCGCCCAGCACACCTCCGCTCCCGGTGAACTCATCTGGCCCGGCAGTCCAGGATTACTCCCTGGCGGCGCCACTTTCCCCGGCACCCGCGGCGCGTGGATTACGAAGCACTTCTACCAGTATGACAATGCCGGCAACGTCTGTCTCATCACCGAGGAGACCCCCGCCGCCGGGGACAGCACCAAGGCCCTGCCCGACCGGGTGATCACCAACACCTACGACGGCACCTACCGGCTGTTGGAGGAAAAAGTCTTCACGGATGACACCACCCCGCGCACGGAGACCACCCGCTACACCTTCGACAAGGCCGGCAACCGCATCAGCATGACCCGCGACTTCGGAGCACCGGAGGAACTGGGACTTACCACTTACGAATACGGCAACCCCGGCTCCAGCGACGCCATCACCGGCGGCCCGTCAAATCAGGTCCGCGTGCTCAAGCACTGGACGGACACCCTCATACCTGCGGTAGATTACAGCGTCCAATACCGTTACAACCCCTACGGCTGCCGCAGCCTGCGCTGGGTCAATGCCGGTGCCCCCGTCTCCACCATGCCCGGCAGCGGCGTGGATGAGCTCACCTGGGACCGTGAGAACCGCCTCACCGCCAGCAACATTGCCGCCGCCGCTCCTCCTGGCGTGGACCGCACCCCCGGCGACTACACCTTCCGCTACGATCACCGCACCCGCCGGCTCGTGCGCAGTTCACCCTCTGCCTCCGCCCTCATCTCCTTCTCCGGCGGCCTCAGCGTCCAGGAATGGCCCGGGCCGTCCCCCTCCGATTCGTCCTCGTCCTCCTTCTCGTCCTCGTCATCGAATCCCTCCGGCCCCCTCGTGGAATATGTAAGAGGCAGCGACTACGGTGGCGGCATCGGCGGCATCCTCTATACCATCCGGGGAGGCCAGGCCAGTTGCCAGCACTACAACAGCCGCGGCGACGTCATCGCCAAATCCGCCGCCGACGATACCGCCGCCATCGCCTGGACCGCCGCCTACCTCGCCTTCGGCACCCGTCCCGAGGAAAAAGGCACCAACCCCGACCCCCACCGCGCCAACACCAAGGAGGAAGACGGCACCGGCCTCCTCAACGAAGGCCACCGCTACCGCTGCCTGGAGACGGGGATGTTCATCTCCCGCGACCCGGCGGGCTTTGTAGATGGGCCGAATCTGTATGCTTATGTGCTGCAGAATCCGTGGACAAGTTTTGATCCGGAGGGACTGCAGGGAGATATCTCCCCTTATACAAGTGATTCTCCTATGGCGGAGGGATTCAGGCGGGCCGGTGCATCCGAGGCTGCTATATTGCATGCACAGGTGGAGGGAGCCAAAGTTGCATTGCCAATTGTTGTAGGTGTTGGGGTGTCAATTCTTACAGGTGGTATCGCAGCACCCTTCGTTGCAAGCGCCGGGATAACAGGGGCCACGGCTTCAACGACGGTTGCAGTCATAGCAGGTGCTACCGGCTCTGCAGCTACGCAAATTACTTCAAATGCTATGAACGATGTACCTCTCTCTGAAAATGTAGGAAGCGCCGCGGTCACCGGAGGCCTTTTTGCCGGTGTTCTCCAGACAGTCGGCAACGCGTTTACCGCCTTTCGTCAAGGTATGGCTCAAGTTTCAGAAAAAGCAGCCCAGGCAAATCAACTCATGCGCAGCACGGCCAATGCGAATCAAACTGCCAAAACCGGGGTGGCAGCCGGGATCGTGGACGATGCAGGAGTTAGTGGGGCAGGTGTGAGCGACGGAGCGGCCACGAAATTGAATCAAACTCCGGCCCCGCTGGACCCGACGGTCCGTGCCGGAATGGGATCTAATCCTAATTTTGGTGGTGGCTGCGCCGAACCGCAGGCAGCAAGTGCGCTAAAAACCGCAGGAGGAACCACCCGTGGCGCGGTAATGGTGCCAGGCAATATTAGAGCCGCCGGCAATCCGAAGCATGCACAGCCGCGGCCAATGTGCTCAACCTGTGCACCTATGGCCCGGAAGCTGGGTATTATTGATTTGGCTGCCACCACTTCTTCTCCGTATTTCTCCTATTATGGAGGTATGAGTGGTCCGTCCGGCGTTGGTGCCGCGTTTGCTAATTCGCTCCGCGGTACGCAAAATGGAAAGGGGAAAAGAAGAAGATAAGTCTATGGAGGAGACACCGGACAACACAAATTGGAAATGGGGCTGGCGGACGCGGTTCCTGTTGTGCCGGGCGTTCAAACGCCGGGGTTTGGCGACGGTCCCCTGGGAGGTATTCGAGAAATTCAACCCAACACCATTCGCCCGCAAGATAGTTGACGGGTTTTACCGGATTAAACTCCCGGGTTTGGGTATGAGAGCCATGAGTATTGAGATTGATCCGGGCCTTGCAGAAGGGATAGAGTCGATTCTTGAAAGCGAAGGTGCTCAATTGGGAGTTCGGTTTTTCCCGCTTGGGGAAGTGGCCGATGGGTACGGTTGGCTGCTGCTCGACGAAACTGGAAGGCTCTACGTAAGTGTCAGAGCAGTACCGGAATTGGTTTCCGACCGGTTTGATGAGGGGCTGGAGCGGATCATTTACGGAAGAGGTTACTATGAGGGGGAGGAGTGGCGGTGGGGAAGGCGAGCAAACTGACAAACCAAAGCCAAAATGACTGAACCACCACCCGCGCACCCAGCCTCCGCCCCATCCGGCGAACGGCCCGTCGTCCTTACTTACGACGCGCTCGGCCGCGTCGGTTCCAGCACGGAGCACCACCCAGGCGGCAGCGAGCCGGAGCGGGTGACGCACTTTCGCTACGATGAACTTGACCGCAGCGTGGAGGTGAGGCAGATTTCTCACGAAACCCTCAGCAATCCCGGCACCCCATGAATGGAAATTATGGAAACCGCCGGAATCCCGAGAGGAAAGCCACTGCCAGTTTTGGCAGTGACCTTCCGCCCGGGAGGAAAAGGGCTGCCGGTTTTGGCGGTGACCTTCCGCTCGGGAGGAAATGGACTGCCAGTTTTGGCAGTGGCCGTCCGCTCGGGAGGAAAAGCGCTGCCAGTTTTGGCAGTGACCTTCCGCTCGGGAGGAAAAGGGCTGCCAGTTTTGGCTGTGACCTTCCGCCCGGGAGGAAAGGGGCTGCTGGTTTTGGCTGTGAGCTTCCGCCCGGGAGAAAAAGGACTGGGAGTGGCGGCATGTTGCCGCCATTTTCAGCCCTGCCGCAGGCGACTTTCCAAACGCGGGGGGGGATGTGCGCTGCGCGTTTGTTTTCAATTGGCGGCAATATGCCGCCACTCCCAGTGGCGACTCCCGCCTTCGTCACCTTTCCCCCATCCCTCTGCGCCCTACTGTTCCCAGCCCTTTACTTCCTTCTGTTTAACATCCCACCCCCACCCTCATGAGATACGGCCAAGGATACTATAACAGCGACGCCCGCTATGATTCCCCCGATGAACCCCCACCCACCAACCCACAACCCACCCATACCATGATACGCTTCGATCGCTTCTTCATCAATCCCTTCGACGACGATGGCATCAGTCTCGATGAACTGAGTGCCTACACCGTGGACAACCTCCAACGGATGATCAATAACAACCCCGGCGCGTTCCTCAATGCCCGGATCAATGCCACCACGGTGGCCTTCACCACTCTGGAGTCGTGTGTGGACAGCGACCAGGCGAAGCTGGGTCTGCGCAAGGCCCGGGTGATGCTCAAGGACACCTTCCGCGCCGGGCTGTCTAAACAGATCACCAAAATCCACGCCGCCATCGTAGCCGAATACGGGGCGGCCTCCGCCGTGGAACTGGAAGCCTTCCCGTATGGGCGGAAGATATTCCAGGACAGCACCGACGAGCACTTGAACAACCACTTCAATACCCTCGTCACTGCGCTCACGCCCCACGTCGCCCAAATGGGCCCTGATGCCCTGGCCGACGCCGGCGGCCTGCAAAGCAACTGGACCGGCCTCTACGCTGCCAGCACCTCCGCCACCGGTGTCAAAAACGCCACCGTCGAAGGTAAAAAAGCCGCCCGCAAAGCCCTCCAGCACGAACTCTTCCTAACCCTCCTTTTCATCGCCAGCGCCTTCCCCGGCCAACCCGAAAAAGCCGCCCTCTACATGCGCCAGAGCCTGCTGGAGGACCACCCCGCCGCAGAACCAGAGCCAGAGCCGCCCGCCCCGCCGCCGCCCACGCCGTAGCGCGGGCAGGGGTTGCCCAGCCTGCCCGTGTTAATTCACAACGCGCGCCAAGCGAACACGGGCAGGCTGACGCCATGCCCGCGCTACGTTTGCCCGCTGCATTTGCGCTGCGACAGCCCGCCTCTTTTCTAACTGCAACCGTTACTATTCATGGAAATCCCGAAAATCATCCATCAGATTTGGCTGGGCAGCAAAGATATGCCGGCACGGTTTGAGACATGGCAGCGCACCTGGCGGCAGCACTTTCCGGGCTATGAAGTGGTGCTCTGGCGCGATCAGGATGTGGCCCGGATCGTGCAAAATCTGAGGTGCGCGGACCTTGTGCTGAACAAGGAATGGAACGTGGGAATGCGCAGTGACGTGCTGCGGATGGAATTGCTGCGTGAGTATGGGGGTATCTACGCGGATTGTGATTACGAGTGTCTGCGCCCGTGGCGGCGCCTGCTGCAAGCCGGGTGCTTTCACTACTCGGATGAATCCCCCGGGCAGCCGGGGAACGGTCTCATGGCTGCGCCTCCCGGTCACGGTCTGGCCGTGCGCCTTTGTGACGACTGGGCGGCGGTGTTGCCCGCGAGCGGGTTCCGTGACTATGATCCCGTGCAGGCCACCGGCCCGCAGCGGCTAAAAGCAGCGGTGGACTGCTGGGTGGCCGGCAGTTGGCGGCAGGTGGCACCTATCTATGACGAAGGCCATGTGGTCGGTGCCCGGTGGCCGCGGGATTTGGTGAGCTTTTGGGCCGAAGGTTTTGCGCCTGAGCACTGGAACGGCAATGAACCGGGTGATTACGCCGCGCACCGCAATGCCTACCGCCCGTATGCCTACGCCTGGCATCACTACTCAGGAACCTGGACCCCGGAATGGAACGGAAAATGAAACGCACCTCACAAATCGGAAGTTGGCGGCTGAGCACTCCGGTGGAACTGCCGGTAGCCGGTCAGGTTGAAGAAATACTTTGGGGAGAGATCATGGCGGCGGATATTTATGGTCTGGGAGCATTGGCAGAAGAAGGCGTGTGCCCGGGAGTCATCTGGGATATTGGCGCCAATGCGGGATTCTTTGCCACGGCGGCTCATGCGGTTTGGCCGGAGGCAAAGATAATCTGCTGGGAGCCCGCCTCCCGCCTGGCTGCCCAGGCACAGAAAAATGTGCCTGCGGCGGTGGTGCGCCATGCCGCTGCGGGGCCAGTGGCAGGGACCGGCATCTTAAGAACATGGCCGGAATCCTGGGGGGCTGCGGGGGCCACTCTGGATGCGGTTCCCGCGAAGGACCGCGATCTCAGGCAGGGGCCGGAAAAGACCGAGCGTGTGGCCGTCGAAGTGCCCTGGGAAGTCGCCGAGGCTCCTGATTTACTCAAATTGGACTGCGAGGGGTCGGAGTGGGATTTACTTTCGGTGCTGCCGGTTCGCCCCGAAATCATCATCGGCGAAGGCCACGGAGAAGCCCGCGAATCCGCCCGCCTGCGCACCCGGCTCAATGCAGTGTGCCCAGACTACGACTGGCTGACCTTCCTGTGGAATCGTCAGTTTCGCGGGCGCAGGAAAATTTCGGTGAGCGGCGCGGCCTTCCTGACTGCGTCCGGCCAGCCTCACTGTTCTGATCCCGCACGTGCATGACCAACCTCAACGACCATTTCGAGCGCATCTATGTTTTGAACCTGCCCTACAAGCCGGACCGGCGGGAGCGGGTGGAGCGGCAACTGCGGAAGCTGCAACTGGCGCGGAAGGTGGAATGGGTGCGGGCCTACAGCGGGGACATGATGCCGCATCCGGCGTGGTGGCGGGCGGGGAACGGGGCGTGGGGTTGTCTGCTGAGTCATGCGCGGGTCATGGAGGAGGCGATCATGGATCGGCTGGAGAGTTATCTGGTGCTCGAAGATGATGTGGTGTGGCAGGACCGCGCGGGGGAGATGCTGGCGGAGTTTATGCCGCAGGTGCCGGGGGATTGGGATCAGCTATATCTCGGCGGGCAGCATTTGCGGGAGCCGGTGCTGGTAGCGGATGAAAAATGCAGAATGCAGAATGAAGAAACCGGGTTGGAGGGACGGGCGGCAATGGTGCGCGTACTGCGGGCGTGGAATGTGAACCGGACTCATGCCTTCGCTCTGCGGCGGAAGGCGATGGTGAAGGTGCATCAGCACATCTGGCACGCGCCGGATTACATTTCGAAGAGCGGTGGCTGGCACATAGATCACCAACTCGGTCTCGCCCATGAGCGAAGCGACTGGACAGTGTATGCGCCGGACTGGTGGCTGGCAGGTCAGGATGCGGACAGCAGCAACATCAGCGGACGCTACAATCCGCGCCTGTGGTGGCATCCATCACGACACGCGAAAGGACTGCCATTCATTCACCTGCCGGCGGAGGCGGCCGAAAAATCCTTGGGAGGAGCGCGGGAGTATCTGCACCCCGGCAATACGCTGAAGCCCGGGACGCTGGAAGATGCCGGCCTGACAGTGGCGGCAGAGGATGACGACAAATTGCGCGACTGGCTGGCGATGATCGCCCGTGAGGCGCTGGACATGCACCGGCTGCCGGCGTGGCAGAGCGCGGCTATTTCTCCTGACAAAGTGGCGGCGCTCTGGCCAGTCGGAGTGCGCCCGCTGGCCGGGACGGATGTGAAGGAGTTGGCGGACTATCCGTGGAACGGGTTGCTGCGCGGCGGAAGTATATGAGCGCCGGGCAGGCCGGTGGCTATTGTTTAATCAGGTCGCGGAGGGCGCTCTCGATGGAGGCTGCGGTCGGACGGTGCACGGCCCAGAGATTCGGATGATAGGGGATGGGCGTGTCTTTTGAGTTCAGCCGGCGCGGGGGGGCATCGAGGAGGTGGAATCCGTCGGAGGTGACGCGGGCGAGGACTTCGGCGGTGACGCCGCCCCAGGGGAAGGATTCGCCGACGACGAGGAGGCGTCCGGTGCGGGCGACGGAGGCGAGCACGGTGTCGGTATCCAGCGGCTTCACGCTGCGGAGGTCCACGACTTCGATTTCGTAGCCGTCCTTCTGCAACTCCGCAGCGGCGCGGAGGGATTCATGGAGCATGGCGCTGTAGGTGACGACGGTGGCGTGGCGTCCGTGGCGCGTGATGCGGGCCTTTCCGATGGGCAGGTGCTCTGCGGGCAGGCTGTCGGCTTTGAGGTGATAGTAGAGGAACTTGTGTTCGCAGAAGAGGACGGGGTCGTTGAGCGTGATCGCCTCCAACAGCATCGAGTAGGCATCGCCGACGGTGGCCGGGGTGAGGACGACGAGCCCGGGATAGTGGGCGTAGATGCTTTCCACACTTTGGCTGTGAAACGGTCCGCTGCCGGCGGTGCCGCCGCTGGGCAGGCGCACGACGATGGGGCAGGGGATGCCGGTGCGCCAGAAGTGGGTGGCGGCCTGATTGATGATTTGATTGAAGCCGATGCTGGAAAAGTCTGCGAA
This sequence comes from Verrucomicrobiota bacterium, assembly GCA_031429155.1. Lineage (GTDB taxonomy): Bacteria > Verrucomicrobiota > Verrucomicrobiia > Verrucomicrobiales > V1-33 > V1-33. Next base: position 9,681 of record JANOZA010000027.1, read on the forward strand.
CTGCATCTCCACAATGGGTCTCATGCCGGAAATGGCCGCGCCGATGGCCATGCCCATCATGGCGTCCTCACTGATAGGGGCGTCGAGCACGCGGCCGGGGAAATCGCGGGCGAGGTGCTTGGTTGCTTTGAAGGCGCCGCCGAACTGGGCGATGTCCTGACCGTAGATGAAGACGGCGGGATCCTCGCGGAGAGCTTTGGTCTGAGCCTCGCGGATGGCTTCCAGATAAGTGATGCTCACGCGTGCGGCCCTCCTTCGATGAGCCATGAGGAAGAAAGCGCGGCCCACGTCTCGCGGGCGGGATCGGGCACGGGATCGCGTTGCGCACTCGCTACCGAGTCCTGCACGGTTTCGTAGGCGGCGGCTTCCATGACTTCGAGTTCGTGCGGCGTGATCCAGTTATTGGTGAGCATGATTTCGCGCGCGGCTTTGAGGCAGTCGCGGTATTCTTCACGGGTGCGAATTTCAGCAGGCACGTAGGAGGCGTCGTCGTGTTCCCCGTGGCCGCAAAGACGGAGCAAAGTCCCCACCACGAGTTGAGGGCCGCCGCCGTTGCGCGCCCGGGATACGGCTTTCTCAAAAACCTCCAGGCACGCAGCGAGGTCGGTGCCGTCCACGCTGTGACCGTCAATGCCATAGCCCTTCGCGCGGTCCACCAGGCTGTCGCAGGCAAATTGCCGGGCAGCAGGCGTGCTGTAGGCGAACTGGTTATTCGCCACCGCCACCACGAGCGGGAGTTTTTCCACTGCCGCCAGATTCATGGCCTCGTGCCATGCCCCCGTGCTGGTGCCGCCTTCCCCGATCGTCGCCGCGCCGACCACTTCGGTTTCTCCACGAAATCTCCGTGCCATGAGCATCCCGCAGACCACCGAGATCATGCTGCCGAGGTGGGAAATCATGGCCGGCATCCCGGTGCCGGGCGTGCCGCGGTGGATATTGCCGTCGCGACCGCGCATGGGGCCGAGCGCGCTGCCGAGATAGGTGCGCATGGTATCGAGCACCGGCTCGCCAAATGCCATCCGCCCGGCCTGGTCACGAATGAGCGGGGCGAAGATGTCTCCGTGCGCGCGGTCGAGGTTCATGGCCAGCGCCGCGCTGAATGCTTCCTGCCCGCGGCCGAGATAGACGCCGCCCACGATCTTTCCCGCATGGTAGAGGGCCGCGATCTTTTCCTCCACGGTGCGCGCCAGAAGCATCCAGCGGAAGCCTTCGGTGAAGCGCGCGGCTGTCACCGCCGAGGGGGCGGAGCAGGGAATGGACGCGGTTTGGGTCATGGAGTCCAGCCGGGTACAACATCGCTTTTGGAGCGACAAGGGAAACTTCCCGCAATGCAAAGTATCCGGCGAGGGACGAAATGTCCTGCGAAACGATTCTTGACCGGCGCGCGCAGTCCGTTTACGTGCCGCCCGTGCCGGCTGGCATTGGCGGGTGTAGTTCAATGGTAGAACACGAGCTTCCCAAGCTTGATACGTCAGTTCGATTCTGATCACCCGCTCCAACTCCCGAGGATTTCCCTTGCCGGATGAGCCCCGCGATTCACTGTGCGCCCGCACTTGGGGGGTATAGCTCAGTTGGTAGAGCGTCTCGTTCGCAATGAGAAGGTCAGGAGTTCGAATCTCCTTACCTCCACCAAATGCCGGTCACGCCTTTTGCTCCGCAGCCGGACTGGCCGGGGCTTTTTGGAAGGCGGAGATGAAGAGCAGGCCGGCGGCGATGCAGATGCAGGAGTCGGCGACGTTGAATGACGGCCACGACCATTCCATGCGGTAGTGAAAGTGCAGGAAGTCCACGACATAGCCGCGAAAGATGCGGTCCACGAGGTTGCCGAAAATGCCGGAGAGGAGGAGCGCGACGGCGACGCGGCTGACTTTGGTAGGAAAGGCGTTGTTGCGGCAGAGCCACCAGATGAGGAGCAACGCGGCAATGGTGATGCAGCTAAAGACGACGTTGGCCCATGCGGAGCCGTTGGCCATTCCAAAGGCGACGCCGGTATTGTGGACGCGCACGATGTCGAAGTAGCCGTCTATGACGGTCACGCTTTCCGGCTCGTAGGTGAAGCGGCGCACATCTTCCGCGCCGGGAGGAGCTTCGAAGTGCCGGACGATGTATTCCTTGGTAATATAATCGAGAACGAAGAGCGGGAGAGTGAGGAGGAGAATGAGTTTGCGCATCGGCGGGGATGATAGGCGGGTTCGGGGATTCTGCCGGTAATTTTTCACGCGGGCACGGCGGGGCGCATCCGGCGCGCACTGCGCAACTGCCCGCAGCCGGCGCCGACGTCAATGCCGCGCCGCTGGCGAATGGTTGCCGGCAGGCCGGCGTCGAGCAGCACGCGCTGAAAGGCGTCCACGGTGGCTTCATCCGGCGGCACGGCGTCGTAGCCGTCGGTGACATTCAGCGGAATGAGGTTCACCTGCACATTCATACCGTGCAGGAGAGCGGCCAGGCGGCGGGCGTGATCCAGCGAATCGTTCTGCCCGGCGATGAGCGTCCACGCGATGAAGACGCGCTGCTTTTTCCGTGCGGAATACTCGCGGCACGCGGCCATGAGATCGGCGAGCGGCCAGCGGCGATTCATGGGGAGCAGCGCGCTGCGTTCCTCATCCGTCGCGGCGTGGAGGCTGACTGCGAGGTGGTAGCGCCGCGGATGCTCTGCGAGCTGGAGAATGCCGGGCACGTGACCGACGGTGCTGATGGAAACATGTGCCGGGCCGATATTGAGGCCGCGGGTGTCGGTGATGATTTCCAGGGCGTGCATGACGGCATCGAAGTTATGGAGCGGCTCGCCCATTCCCATGAGGACGAGATTGCGCACGCGTTCGCCGTAATGCTCGCGGGTGTGGCGCTCCACGTGCAGCGCCTGAGCCACGATCTCGCCCGCGCTCAGATGCCGCACGAATCCCATCTGACCCGTGGCGCAAAACACACAGCCCATCGCGCATCCCGCCTGGGTGCTCAGGCAGGCGGTGAAGCGCCCCGGGAAACCCATGAGGACACTTTCGATTTCCTGGCCGTCGCGCAGACGCAGAAGAAACTTCCGCGTCCAGCCGTCGGCGCTCGGGGTCTCGGTCACGACTGATGGATTTTCCAGCGATGGGCACGGCTGCGCGTCGAGCCAGCGGCGCAGCGGTGGGGAAAACGGTGCGTCACTCAGTTCCGTCCGGCACTCCTGGTGCAGGGCACTGAACAGCGCCCGCGCGTGAGCCGGCCGCACGCCGTCCGCCAGCAGGCGTGACTGCATTTGCGGAAAGCTCAGGTCGTGGAGCGTGGGGCTCATGGGGTAAGCGGAGGGGCGCGAATCGGAGGTCCCGTATCGTTCTTTCATGCTGCTGGTGGCAAGGCAGAACCTCAGCGCATCCGCTGCGGCTGGCGCATGATCATGGCTTGGCTGCCGGGACGCCGAAGTAGCGGCGGGAGAGGTAATCCACGGCGGCCTCGCGGTCGGTGTCGTCCAGGGCGCGGTTGTAGATGAGGAGGCTGGTGATGCCGCCCTTGAGGAAGTCTTCGATGGGGCGGGGCGCCAGGGCATTGAGGGCCCCGAGGCGGATGTCGGAGATGTCGCCGAAGTCGGTGGTGTCAGTGACTGCGGTGCTCTGGGCGGTCTTGCCGTCGGGGGAGGTGACCCATTCGCGGAGGCGATCCTGCGAGCCGTCCCAGACGACGGCGACGATGTGGTAGCCTGAGGCGGGATTGAAGGGAAGGGCGGCGTGATTTTCCACGCCACCGGCTTTGCGCACGCCGGAGAAGATCTTGCCGTCGCGTACGAAGGTGTCCCATGCCCGCTGCTCGGGGCCGGCGTGGGCGCAGAGTAGCCCCTGGGTGCCGGGGCCGGGAGCGGCGGAGAAGACGGTGATCCAAGTGAGCTGGTTTCCGCTGAGTTGCTTCGCGATGGGGTCGCCGACCTTGTCCTTGTCGCGCCCAAAGACGAGGCAGTCGCCGCCGTCGAACTGCATGACGTCGTGAGTGCCTTTCAGACTTTCCTTGTCCGTGACACGCGCCAGCAGCGGGCGGCGGCGAGCCCTTTCCTCGGATCCCGAGCCACTGGCGTGGTATTGCGCGGCGTTGTTGCCGGCGAGCGCGGCGCGGTCGTCCCACTGGTCAATGGGGTCGCCGGGGGCTGCGGCCGACTTGCCGGAGTCTTTGAGCGCGCCTTTCGCGGCATCGAACCAGATGAGCAGTCCCTTTTCCGGCGGGGTTCCGGACGCTTCGATCGGGACCGGGCCGCCTGGGGCCTCCGGGGACTTGCCGAACTTCTTTGCCAGGAAAAAGGCTGTGGTTCCCACGGCGATGACCGTTGCGGCGAGGCCGGCGATCAGTGGCGTTTTCGATTTTCCTGTGGAGGCTTTTTCCAGCTTTGGCGGGGAGGTCCGCTTTGCCGGCGCGGAGGATTTTTTTGGCAGTGCCGTCGGCTTGTTGTCTGGCTTTGACAATACTGTAGCCGGCGCGGGCGCGGCGGCTTCGACCGTGGAGGTGGCGTCTGCGGAACGGGCGCGCGCGGCAGTGTCCGGACTGAGCGCGGCGGCAACGACGGTGGTGCGCCTCGGTACGGTCTGCGTCTTGAGGGCGCGCTGCACGGGCAGGGTTTTTAATTCTCCACTGAGGATGCCGCGCATGACGCGCAGGGCCTCGGAAGCGCTTTCCGGCCGCTCCTCGGGCTGGCGGCTCATGAGCCACATGACCCAGTCGGTAAGCAGCGTGGAAACGTCAGGCCGGAGTTGCTGAAGCGGGATCACCTTGCGGGCGAGGTGCGCGTTCATCACTTCATCAACGGTCGCGCCGTTGCAGGGAAAACTACCGGTCAGGGCGTAGTAGAGGACGCAGCCGAGTGAGTAAAGATCGGTGCGCACATCGAGCGGCTGATGGAGGAACTGCTCCGGTGCCATGAAGTGAACGCTGCCCGCCACGCTGCCTTCACCGGCGAGTTCCTGCTGGGCGGGACGCAGCCCGAAATTGGCGAGTCCGAAATCAAGCAGCTTGGTCTGCCATTTCCCGTCCGGCAGCCAGTGGAACATGAGATTCGACGGCTTGAGATCACGGTGGCACATGCCCAGCCGGTGCGCGGCGCCGAGGCCGTCGAGGCTCTCGGTGGCGATTTGCTGGAAGTCGTCAGGCATCAGCGCGCCCCGGCGCACGGTGGCCTCGAGGGTCTCGCCGTTGATGAATTCCATGACGACGAAAGGCTCGGGCCCGTCGGTGTCGAAGTCGTAAACGGAGACGATATTCGGATGCTGGAGCGCGGAAAGCGCTGCAGCTTCGCCGGCGAGGTCTTCGCCGGTTCCCGAACTCTGACGAGCATCCGCAGGCAGCAGCACCTTGACTGCCACATAGCGTTTCAGCTTCTGGTCCCAGGCTTTATGGACGCTGCCGGCGCCGCCCTCGCCGAGTTTCTCGAGGAATTTATAGCGGTCGCTCATGTCCTCGGTCAGTTGACGGCAGGAGGCGTTGGGGCGGTGGGATCGCCTGAAGGTGAAGGTGCAGGGCCGATCCCGGGCGTGGTGGTATCCGGTGCTGGTGCAGGCACTGGCGGCACCGCAGGGTCTTCCTTCGGCTCCTTCAAGCTCGAATGCACTTTTGGCGCGCGTTTAGGGCGCCCCTGACTCTTGCCGTAGGGAATGCCGTTCTTGTGGCCGCGGACGGCGACCGGTGTGCCTATCGCGACGTTGTTATAGAACCACTCCGCCATGGTCCCGGGCATGCGGATGCAGCCGTGGCTGGCCGGATACCCCGGCAGCACCCCACGGTGGAATCCCATGGCTGTCGAGCCGCCCTTGTAGTGGAGCCGCTGAAAGTATTTCATTAGCGCGCCCTCAAACTTTGCGCCGGAAGGTGTCGGGTCGTATCCGTTCTGCACGTCGCTCATGAGGGTGCCGCCCTTGCTGTTCACGAAATTCCCGTAGCTCGTGGAGCGGTGATTGAGATCCTTCTGCCCGATGGTGTAGTCGCCGGTCTCGGTGCGGAAGTATTTTCGGCCCGAGGCGATGGGCGAATAAGCGATGAGAGTGCTGCCCTGGTAGAAGTAGGTTCGCTGCGCATCAAGATCCACGACGAAGCCGCTGTTCTGTGAGGTGATTGGTGCCTTAAGTGTGTCAGGTGCCGGATAGAAGCCGCCTTTGTTGCCCTGAGCTTTCCATGCATCCACAGCGGCCACGTCCTCTGTCCTCACCTCGTTGGGCACTCTGCCATCGTCTGTTTTCACCACTTTTGGGGTGGAGCGGCAGGAAGCGAAGAGGATACCAAGTGCGAGGGTGGAGAGCAGGCGCCAGAATTTCATGTGGGCCGAAATTGCCTTTCCCTGACGCCTCGGCAACCGGAAGGTTTCATCTGGTGCAACTGGTCCACACTTGGCGAAATGGAGTGAAGGACAGGAACCTGAGCGAATGTCCGGAATGGCATTCGACGATCCCGGTGCGGCGGCTTCCTCAAAACTACGATCAGTGCCGGTGAAATCGCCGAAGATTCCGGCGAGCACGCTCAGAATCTGATCGCTCCGTGATTTTTCCGTTGCACCGCGCGACCCGGGGGCACATACCGGGCTCGAACTTTTCCGCGGACGGCTGGATTTCCTCTGCCAGGCCGCCCATTTTTCGTCGCTCCTGAAGTTTTCCCCACTTTTTGCTTGTGAAACTTTTCACAAGCTCATACATGGCGCTCCTCCGCACTCGATCAATCCGATGGCCAATACCTTTCCCCGCTGG
>JANOZA010000028.1:0-1593 GCA_031429155.1 Verrucomicrobiota bacterium
ACACAGGCTTCCAGCCTGTGATGGCTTGCGGGCGTCCCGCCTGCAAGTGCCGCAGCCTCCTGCAGGCAAGATGCCCGCAGGCCAGCACGGGCGGGACGCCCGTGTTCCGGCGCGGGGCTGGTCGAGCCGGTTTTACGGGTCATGCGATGATGTCTTTGACGACGGTGCCGCCGTCCACGATTTCGACGGGGCGGCCGCCGGGGGCCATGAGTTCCTTGTCGGCGTTGATGCCGAGCTGGTGATAGACGGTGCTCATCAAATCCTCGATGCGCACGGGATTCTCCTCCGGCTCGCTGGCCGTGGCGTCGCTGGAGCCGTAGATGAGGCCGCGCTTGATGCCGCCGCCGGCGAGCATGGTGGAATAGACGCGCGCAAAGTGATCGCGTCCGGCGCTGGCGTTGATCTTCGGCGTGCGGCCAAATTCGCTCGTCACCATGATGAGCGTGCTGTCGAGCAGTCCTCGCTCGTCGAGGTCGCTGATGATGGCAGCCAATGCCTGATCCAGCGGCGGGAGCTTCTTCTTCATGTTGTCGGCGATGCCCGCGTGGTGGTCCCAGCCATCGTAGGCGACACTGACAAAGCGCACGCCGGCTTCCACGAGGCGGCGCGCGAGCAGCAGGCGCAGGCCCGGCTCGGTTTTGCCGTAGCGGTCCATCATGGCGGGCGTTTCCTTGTTCAAATCGAATGCCGCGCGCGCCTGCGGGCTGCTGATGAGCGTGTAGGCCTGATTGTAGAATTCATCCATCGCGCCCAGCGCGTCGGACTTCGTCTCCAGCGATTTGAAGTGATCCTCCACCGCGCCGCGCATGTCTTTGCGGTCGGCGAATCGTTCCTCATTCATCTGACCGGTCAGCGTGAGATCGCGCACCTGGAAATTCCCCGGATTCCCTGGATCGCTGCCGAGTCCGAAGGCCGCATACTTCGCGCTCAGATAACCGGTGCCGCCATACTCGCGCACATCCGGCACGCCGACATATGCCGGCAGACCGTTCCGCGATCCGAACTCATGCGCCACCACACTGCCGAGGCTCGGATGCTTCAGCGCCGGACTCATGCGATATCCCGTGTGCATGGAATAACTCGCGCGCCCGTGGTCCGCTTCGCGTCCCGCCATGCTGCGGATGATCGTCAGCTTATCCGCCACCTTCGCGAGCTGCGCGAGATTTTCGCTCAACACCACGCCCGGCAGACAAGTCTTCACCACGCCGAGCGGCCCGCGGTATTCCAGCGGCGACTCCGGCTTCGGATCCCAACTCTCCTGCGCCGCCATGCCGCCGCCGAGGGTGACGTGGATGACGCTCTTCGCTTTGCCCTCTTTGCTTTCGTAATGCTTCTGATCAGCCTGCGCTTTCATCCGGAAGAAGTCTCCTAGCGTCAAACCGAGACCGGTGAGGGCTCCGGCTTTGAGAAACGAGCGGCGGTAGTAATTAGGGAGGTGCGTCATGGAATAGAAGAGTTTGCGGGACGCCGGACAGTAAGCGTCTGCGAAGCATCGTCTGTGCCGTAATCGCGGTATCTGGCCCGCAAGTGCGGGACTTCATCTGATGGCGTCGCGAATCCACGGAGAGATTCAGCGACGGAGGCGAGCGGGGG
>JANOZA010000029.1:0-11665 GCA_031429155.1 Verrucomicrobiota bacterium
GATGTCGGTGGCGCTCTTGTATTTGGAGAGTTCCTCGTCGGCGCTCCACGTGGCCTTGAGCAGCTTGCCGTAGGTCTTTTCCAGTTTGCTCTGTAACATCGGATCGTAGCCAGCCTTGCGCATGAGACGGACGCAGACAGCAAGGATGTCGCGATGCACCGCCTGCGCGGAGAAAAGTTCACGCGTGCGCTCCATCTCAGCTTCGCGTTCCGGAGTGAGCTTGTCGTAGTCCTCGCCGTCCTTGAGCAGATTCCCCGGCCCGATGCCGGCACCGTCACCGTCGGTATAAGGCAGCGTGGCCTTCGGGTCTTTTTCTGCGGCAATGAGGAGCGCGTGGTATTTCTCCTCCAACTTAAGCAACTGCGGCAGAACCTCTGCGGCGTCAGTTTCTTCGATGATCGAGAGCAGGAGCGTATTGAAGCTCGCGGGGTCCACGCCGATGGGATCAATGTCCACCTCATCCTTCTTCACCGTAGGGTCGGGCTTCTGCGGCTGCGGCTCGCGTGTGAGGTCCAGGCTTTCCAGTTTCGCAGCAACAGCCGGAAGGAGTGCGGCGCGGTTCTTTTTGATGAATGCCAGCTTCGTCTTCGAGAACCCGGCCTCGCCATGCATGATGCTGCGGAACCCCGGGATGGGTGCGGGAAACGACGAACTCACAGCGTCGCAGATTTGGCTGTAGTCGCCGGGCCAGCGAAGCAGGTCGTCCAGCTTGGAAGCCATCGTGTCCTTTTCGGCAGCGGCCAGAGGACCGGCGAACAGGCAACCAGCGAGAGACAGGGTAATGAGTCGGGAAGTTTTCATGATGAAGAGGAGTAAACCCGCTCCGGCTGAAAATCACGCGCTGCTTTTGTCACCTGAGTCCCGTCGCTTTACGAACGCGGTCCATCGTTTCCTGAGCGATGCTGCGGGCCTTATCGGCACTCCGCCGGAGCACGTCGTGGACGTGGTCCAGACTCTGCAGCAGTTCCGCGCGCCGGGCACGCATCGGGGCAAAGTATTCCCAGGTCCGCTCCAGCAGGCGCTTCTTGAAATCCCCGTAGCCGGTGCCGCCCCGGCGGAAGTCCGCCTCCAGCGCCGCCACCTCGTCTGCGCCGGCCATGAGTTTATAAAGTGAGACGATCAGGCTGCTGTCCGGATCTTTCGGTGCCTCGACTGGCGTCGAGTCGGTGAGGATCCCCATGATCTTCTTCTTCAGACCCTTTTCGTCCTCGAAGAGCCCGATGATGTTATCGTAACTCTTGCTCATCTTCTGCCCGTCGAGCCCGGGCACAGACGCGGTCTCTTCCTTGATGCGGGAAGCGGGAACCTTCAGCACGTCGCCGTAGGTTGCATTCACCTTCACGGCGATATCGCGTGTGACTTCAACGTGCTGTTTTTGATCGCGCCCGACGGGGACGATATCGCTGTCGTAGATCAGGATATCCGCAGCCATGAGCACCGGATAGGTAAATAGCCCGGCATTTGCCACCATGCCGCGCGCGGTCTTGTCTTTATAGCTGTGACAGTTCTCCAGCATCGGCATGGGCGTCAGAGTGCTGAGAATCCACGACAGCTCCGTGACCTCCGGCACATCACTCTGCCGAAACAGCGTCGCCTTCGCGGGGTCCAGTCCGCAGGCGAGAAAGTCCAAGGCGAGGTGCAGGCAGTTCTCCCGCAGCACGGCGGGGTCGCGCACGCTGGTCAGAGAGTGATAGTCGGCGATGAAATAAAACGCCTCGCCTTCGTTCTGGAGGCGGATGGCTGGTTCCATCATGCCGAAGAAGTTGCCGAGGTGGAGTCGCCCGGTGGGCTGGAGTCCCGAAAGAATGCGCATAGGGGCGCGACAGTGCCCGCGCCGTCCGGGGTGTCAACCCGCCCGCATTTCCCCTTTCATCCCTTAGCCTCCATCCGTCATCTTTGCCGCCATGCTCACTCTCGCGCTCACCGGCGGCATCGCCACGGGCAAGTCCACCTTCGCCAGGCTTTTTCTCGAACTCGCTCCCGGCACGGCGTTCTTCGACTGCGACGCCAGTGTGCAGCAACTCCTAGTGAATCCGGAGATCATCGCCGCCATCGCCGCGGCACTTGGCCCCGACATCCAAAACCCTGACGGGGCACTCGACCGCCGCCGGCTGCGCGAACTCGTCTTTGATCACCCGGAACACCGCAAAATCCTGGAAGACATCCTCCATCCGCTGGTGCGCCAGGAATGCCAGGCCGCACAACAATCCGCCCGCGACGCCGGCATCGCCCCTTACTTCCTGGCAGACGTACCGCTTCTCTATGAGTCCGGCTTTCCCCTGACCCGCGACATTGAAATCGTCGTCGCCTGCGGCCCGGCCACCCAGCGTGCGCGCCTCATGGAGCGCAGCAGTTTCTCCGGAGAACTCGCCGACAAAATCATCGCCGCCCAACTTCCCCTCGCAGAGAAGATGCACCGCGCCCGCATCGTCCTCTGGAACGGCGGCCCGCCGGCGTCCCTGCGGAGGCAGACGGAGCTTTTGCTCGCCTGGCTTCTGAGAGGCTCCGGTAATGATTAGCCCCCGCTGCGGGGTCAGGCCATGAAGCCGAGGTCGCGGGACGCGAAGCGATTTAGGTTAGGGAAGACGGTGTCGAGTTCCGATTCTCCAAGTCCGAACCAGCGGGAGAGGGTAGCACAGTATTCGTCTATGCTGAGCTTGGGAATCCACCGTCCGGTGGGGCCGGAGCCGCCATCGTAGTCGTCCGGGCCACCGAGTTGGAGCTCGGGCAGGGTGCCATAGAGGCGACCGCCATTGACGGCTCCGCCGCAGACCATGTGGTGGCTGCCCCATGCATGATCGCTGCCGAGGCCGTTGGTCTTAAAGGTACGACCAAAGTCGCTGGCGGTGAACTGCGTGACCTTGTCCGAAATATTGAGAGCGGCCATGGCGTCGTAGAAACGACTCATGGCCCGGCTGGCGGTGCTGACGAGACCGGCGTGGGACACCGGCTGATCGCCGTGGGTATCGTGGCCGCCGTTTTGCACGAAGAATATCTGGCGTCTCATGCCGAGGAAGCTGCGCTCGGCGATGATGCGGGCGACGGTGTGCAGCTGCTGCTCAAGTCCGCTGAGGCCGTTGAAAGTGCCACCGTTGACGCCGACTCCGAAGGCCGTGTCCACAGCCGCTCCGATGGTGGCGTCGGGATTGCCGGCAGTGAGACGGGTGAGGGCCTGGCTGAGAGACGCGCCGTTAAAGATAGCGCGCTCGTTCACTTTCTGAAAGTCACGGAGGTGCAGGTTGAGGCGTTCGCCGGCAAGGGTTGCATCTCCGCCGCTGGCGGCATCGCGGAGCACCTGGTCAATGATGGTCTTCCTGCTGCCGCTGTAGTTGGTGAAACTGACTGCACCGGTGGTGCTGACCTGAAACTGATTCACGACGTCGCCGACTTCCCACGTGTTGCTGCCGGAGAGAGAGACGCTCATGGAGATGCTCCCGGGGGGAATGCCCTGGAGGGCGAGTTCCTCGCGCATTTTGTCCATGGTGCGGCCACCCCATCCGGTGCGGCTGATCTGGTCGGGCACTCCGGTCTGCCATTGGGTGACCTGGTCATTGTGCGAGAAGAGTTGTGGCGGGTACTTGGCGGTCCGCGCGACAACCTGCGCCTTGGTAACGGGATAGGCCAGCACGCCAACATTGGCGACGAAGGCGAGTTTGCCGGTGTTCCAGAGGTTCTGCACCCCGGGCATCAAATTGTGGACCGCGTAAGCTTCACTGCCTGTGTTCGCCGTGCTCAGCGGAATAGCCCAGTAATTGTTGGGATTGGCGGCTCCATTAATCTGAGGGCGGGCAGCGGCGGCGGCCTGGTCCTCCCACAGCGCGAGACGGGCGCCGCGAGTGGATTTGTAGCCTTCGTAGCGCGCGTCGGCGGGGGCCGGCAGGAGCGTGTTGTTACAGTCATTGCCGCCGCCGAGAAAGACGCAGACGAGCGCCTTGTAGTCGGACACGTTGACTGCGCCCACGGCATTGTTGATGAGGCGCAGGTCGAACAGTGTATTGAAGGCACTGGCTCCGAGAACCGTGCCGCTGGCGCGGCGGAGGAAGGAACGGCGGCTGAGTAAATCGCGGGAGGTCATGGCGTGGGATGGTTGGAATTATTTCTGCGTGGTGAACTCGGGGCAGAGGGAGAGGATGCTGAGGGCTTCGCTAACGCGGTTCATGCGGTCGGTGGCGGAGACGGAGGGGTGGTTCAGTTCCAGATCAAAGACGATGTCGGAGGAGCCGACGGAGTTCTGGTGGACTTCGACGGCGACGACGTTGCGGCCATTAGCCAGATACGTGTTCGGGATGGTGGTGGTGAAGAAGGCGGCTCCGTCATCCCCGGCACCGGTAGCGACGGTCGTACCACTGACCACAACGCCGGCGTTGAAATTCTGACGCCAGGCCTCTACGCCGTTGATATACACGATGGCGCCGTCATCGCGCTTGAGCCGGATAGTGACGCCGGGAACCGAGGAGGCGGAGGCGATGGTGAATTCCGAGCGGTAGTAGGAGGAGACCCACTTGTTGGTGCTGCTGGCGCCAAAGGGGATCACGGTGGTGATGTTCAAATTGGCGGGAGTGGTGTTGGTCCGGTAGCCCAGCGGCGCGGCTCCGCTCGTCCACGAAGCATCGACGAAGTCAGGATGCTTCCAGTTCGTGGCGGAATAGCCGCCGTTGCCCGCGACAATATTGCTCGCCCCCAGGCCGGCGGAGTCCGTGAAGTATTTCCATGTGGACGCAGCGGGCAGGAGGACGGTGGTGCCGGAGAGCGGCAGGCCGGAGAGATAGTTGGAGAGCAGTGTGCGGAGACGCGGAGTCAACTGGCCGGGCATTACCATGGCTGCGACGCTGTCGAGGAGCGCAGTGGTGTCACCGGCGACGGCTTCCTGAGCGGCCATGTCGAGTTTGATGTCCCTTCCAATGGTGCCACCGTAGCTGTAGCCTTGGCCGTAGGTGTGGGGCATCACCGCTCCGGTGTTTTGACGGGTGAGTTCGTGGAACCAGTTGGCCACGTTCACCACCGTAGTCTCGCTGGTTATCTGGAACTCAGGGCTATAGAGGCCACTGACGCCGGTATCTCCGAGGAAGACGTAGTCGGGTTCGTAGTAATTGAAGACGGTAGGCGCACGCATCGGGGTCTGCGAGAGGCTGCTGCCACCGGTAGTGCCCATGTTCCACATCTGAGCACCCGAGGAGGTGGCGGAGGCATCTATGAAATTCACCGGCGAAGTGCCGAGGGTGGCGATAGGACCATCCACCTTGTAGGTCTTGTTGGAACCATAAGCGAGAGTGGTGGGATCCCGGTAAACTCCGACACGGACGACGGCGTTGCTGAGTTCAGCCTCGGTGTCGGCACCGGACCAGCGCACGAGCGGCATGTTGGTGGCCGGGAGAACATAGACGCCATTCTCCGCGGGATTGGTCTGGACGCGGAGGAGGATGAGGTTGTTCATGCCGACGGAGATGTTTTCGACCAACGGCACATGGACAACAGGAGGGCCGGTGAGGAGGCTGATGTTGGTGGTGTAGGTGGTGACGGCCGTCCCGGTGGCGGCGGCCGTGAGCGGCTGCCCGATTCCGGCGAAGGTGTAGTAACCATTCTCGGCGGTGACCGTCTGACCATTGAGCCGGATGAGGTCGCCGGCGAAGAGAGCGGTACCTCCGGAACTGCTGCCAGCGTAGTCTTCACCCGGCAGCGGCAGAGTGAGGTCAACATTGGTGTTTGGCGAGATCATCACGGTGGTGAGCATATTCACGGAGCCATAGTTGGCCTCGCCGTAGCTGAATCCATTGAACGCGCGCAGCATCTGCGTCGCGCGGACCACCGGTTCTTTGAGGTGACCGAAGCCGGTCTGGGCGCGGGGAGCCTGATTCCGGGCTTCGGGGTCGAGCAGGATGGTTTTGACCACCGCAGCCATGTCACCGCGAACGCCATTACCGTTGTCCGCGAAGACGCGGGCGACCCGGTAGATGTAGCCAGGGCTGGGGTTGGCGGTCACCATGCGCTGAATGAGCTGGCGGCAGACGAAGGGACCGGTGTTCGGGTGGTGAAAAATGACATCCAGCGCTGCGGCGAATTCCGCATTGCAACTGGCGGTGGTGGCGGTCGCCGTCGCAGGGATCACCGTATTCTCCAGCAGCAGCTTTTGCCCGATGTCGTGTTGGGAAGCCTGCGGGATCATGGGCGCAATGTAGTTGTTGCCGTTGCCCGGCTGGATCCAGCCGGTGAAGACATGGGCGAGACCGACGACGTTTGGCTGCTCGTAACTGTTCACCGGCAGGCCTCCGCTGCTCAGCACCAGGGTGCCGTCAGGGTGCAGGCGGCGCAGGCCAATGCTGAAGAGCTGCATGATTTCCCGGGCGAAGTTCTCGTTGGGGATGTAATTGCGGGTCGGGTCCGGCTTCCTGTTGTTAAGCATGTCGAGGTAGCGGCCCATGGAAGGATTGAGCGTCGTTTTCTCGAGGAGCGTCCGGAAGTTGCCGAGCCCGTGGTAGTAGAGCAGGTCGTAGTAGTGGGCCAGCCCGCGGGTTTGCTCATCAAGCTCGCCGTCTTCAGAAGTGATAATGATCTGGCTGAGCGCGAAGGCGACGCGGTGACGGAGTTGATCCTGCGCGGTGATGGTGGTGCGCCACCAGGCACGCCAGAGATCGTCGGAAGTTTCCAGCGGCGATCCCACATTGCTGTAGGAAACGAGCGGCCATTTGTCATACCAGTTCTTTACGAAGGTGCCGAGCGGACCGGAGCCATTGTAGCCGGTATTGGTGCCGGTGAAGCGCAGGGTGCGACTCGCCGGAGTGGGGGGAGTATAGAAATACACTGTGCGCGGCGGCAGAGTCTGGGTGACGAGCATCTCGGGATCTGTTCCCGCCGGCAGCGCCAGTTGGGTGTCCACCCAGGCAGCGTACCCCAAGTCAGAAACGGCCTCGATGGTATCCGGTGCATAGGGAGCCGTGCCGTCCGGTTCGTGGCGTCCGCCGAAGGTGGCCTGCTGGAGAAAACGCACGATCTCATTCTTCCGCGCGGTGGCATCTGCGGGCAGGGTCAATTCCGCAGCGGGCGGAGCGGCTGGAGGCGTGAAGAACTGACTGCCGATGACGGGAGCGAAGAAGCCTTTGATCTCCCCGTTCGGATACGCTGCGGTGTGCAGGTTGAGGTAAGCCGTGCCGCCTTCGATGGCCGCAATGACGTCGTCGTAGGTGTGCTGCCCGGTAGCGACGATATCCCAGTGATAAACTTCGGAAGGATCGAGCCCGTCGCTGAGATCCGGGTCGGCATCATCCACGTCGAAAACGATCGCGCCTGCCGGAAGCGGGTGGGGAGGGACGCCGGTGCTCTGACTGCGGGAGTCGTGAATGTGGCTGTTGGTGATGGGGCCGGTGAGATTACCGAAAGTCAGCGTGAGTTCCGCGTCGGTTTTGGCGGCGTTCACGCGCAGGAGAGCGCTGCCGGTGCCGAGGGTAGAGGCGCCGCTCTGCGGGGTGAGCACGGCGGCGTAGAGGAATCCGCCGTCCGAAGTTGCGGGGGGGGCAGAATAGGAAGTGAGCGCCCAGCCGGGGATCACTTCCGAGGGAACGGTGCCCGTCTGGCCGGGACGCAGCCAGCCGACTTGCAGGTGATCCGAGCCCGGACCCTCGCGACGGATGACCTCTATATAATACCGCGCACCGGCGGCCATGCTCATGGTTATGGACTTCTGGGAAAGCACGGCATCCCAAACACCTGAGCCCACACTTCCGGCAGTCACCCAGGCGCGCTTGAGCTTGCTGGCCGGCTCTTCGCTGGAACTCACCCACACTTCTGCATTCTCGTCACTGGTCACAAAGAAAGTGTAGAGTCCGGTGGCGGGCGCGGTGATATAGCCGCGCATCCGCTCGCCGTAGTTGTCGCCGTCATCCGCTGGCGCCGCGAGCGAAGTGACCGTGGAAGTGGCCGAAGGGGTCGTGTGCACGGGCACGGAAAGCACGCCGCTGCCGGTGAGCCCGGTCGTCCAGACTTCGCGGGTGATACTGCCGCCCGTGGAGATCACGAGAATGGTCAACTCCTGGCTGGCGGTGCCGCCCACATTGCCTGCCGTCACGGTGACGAACTTCAGCCCGGCCGTTCCACCCGGCGTGCCGCTGATGAGACCAGTCGTGGGATTGATCGTGAGTCCGGCAGGCAGATTCGCTGCGGCGAAAGCCGTCGCGCCAGGGGCCGTCACGGTGTGGGAAAAGGGCGCGCCGAGCAGCGCGATCGCTACATTTCCGCTCGTGATCACCGGCGGTGCGGTGTCAGCCCGCAGTGCGGAATTCGGAATGATCCCCTTCGCCCCCCCTGGCGGCGTCCAGCTTAGATGCACTTCCGCCCGCGTGTTCGTCGTGCCGCTTTCGCGGAAGTCGAGTTGAATGGAAACCGGCTGCCCCGCGGTCAGGGTCACGGCCGCGCTGGTGAATTCCGGCGCCGCCACCGCGATGTCCTGCGCCGCACTCCACTGGCTGATCAACGCCACGCCATTCACATACAACACCGCCCCGCGGTCGAGTTGCACATGGAAAAGATAACTCCCCGTCGTTGCCGGCAAGAGGCTGCCCGACCAGCGCGCCCCGTAGCTGTCCACCGCCGTGATCGTCGTCCCCGCCGGCGCTCCGCCTCCGAAACTGAAATCAACCACCGGATCAATCCGCGTCGTGTTCAGGTTCGCCGGATTGAAGTTCAGATTCGTCGCCGGCGGTGTCGGATACGTCGTCTCCTGACTGTTGAAATACTGCCCCGTCAGACCCAGCCGGTTGTCATCAATACTCCCCGTCGCGACATTCATCCCGCTGAGCGTATAATTCGCCGACGGCGTCAGCGTCATCACCACACTCTCCTGCGGCTCCACCGTCCCGTCGCTCAGGGGAATAAGCGACACCAGCGCCGTCGCCTGGCCGGATGCAAAAGTCACACTGCCCGCAGCCGACGCCGTGTAGTCCGCTCCCACCGCCGTGCCACCCAGCGTATAGTTCACCGTCACCGGCAGGATGCCCCCGTGCCGTGTGATGCGGAACACCACCGCCAGCGGGCCCGCCTCTGATCCCTTCGCCTGCGCCGCCACTACGCTCACCTGGTTCCCCGTCGCCAGCCGCCCCGCGATATTCGCCGCGTCACTCTGGCCATCCCCATCCGTGTCCCACATATAACGATTCGTCCCCGCCTGGAGTTCCTCCCAATCATTCGCCCCATCCGCGTCACTGTCCTGATCCGACACCGCCAGCCTCACAAACATCCGTCCGCCCGTGCTCGGCGCCTGCGCGGTCATCGCCCCGCCCGTCCCCTGCAACAGCCCGCCCTCATCCGCCCACGTTCCTCCCAATGTGGACTGCGACTGCATCTGATACGTCTTCCCCGACACCGACGAGAATCCCCCTGTCACCGTCCCGCCGTTATTCGTCACCGTCGTGAAATTCAAAAACGCCCCCCCGCTCTTCGGATTCGTCCCCGCCGCCGCCTCATTCTCATTCGACATCCCGTCACCGTCATCATCCCCGTGCACCCCGGCTGTCAGCGGATAGAGCGCCTCATACACATCGCTCACACGGTTATCATTCGCATCCACTCCCATGAACGAAGGCTCCGAACTGTCATGAGCAGCAGCAGAAAAACAAAGTGCGAGGGAGGCAGCGGGAGCGGCCAGTCGGAGGAGAGCAGCGCGGTAGTGCAGAGTGGGTTTCATGGCAGAAGGAATGATGGATTCGTAACAGCGAGAGAACTCCCTAAGGGAGCGACGATTAAATTCCAGGGAGGCGCCGCATATACTATTTCCCACCGCACAGGGCAAGAAACGATTCCAACTATATACACGCCCCCGCCGCCACGGGCCAGCCGCACCGTCGAAAAGCATCAGACTATGACCTGGAGCCGCCAACCATCCAGACTACAACACTCGCCCACCGCCATGATCCGACACCTCCTCCCCGCCCTCCTCCTCCTCGGCACCGTCCGCGCCGAACTCCGCATCCCCGGCTCCACCGCCTACGGCGCACCCGACTTCGACGCCATCCGCCTCCATAAAGACCGCGGCGTCACCAAATGGACCGATCCCGCCCAGTCCATCCTCTGGTTCGGCGAGCTCAAAAAACCCGGCAAACTCACCGTCACCGCCGCCCTCACCCTCCCCGACGCCAACCCCGTCACCCTCAAGCTCACCCTCGCCGGCAAATCCACCACCGCCACCGCCACCGGCCCCGGACCCGTCACCGCCAGCTTCGGCACCTTCGACATCCCCGCCCCCGGATACCAGAAATTCACCCTCCAGTCCGACAAACCCGCCGGCGACATCACCGCCCTCATCCTCGACGGCCCCGCCGCCGACGGCGCCCACTTCAACACCGACCCCCGACGCAACGCCGCCAGCGTCCACCTCGCCTACCCCGTCCCCGGCAATCCCCCCGTCCAGTCCTTCTACTGCGAAGTCACCGCCGTCGCCGACCCAGTTTACACCTATTACATGGCCACCGGCTTCTCCCGCGGCTACTTCGGCATGCAAGTCAACAGCCCCACCGAACGCCGCATCATCTTCTCCGTCTGGGACGCCGCAGAAGGCGGCGACGCCCGCGACCGCTCCACCGTCAAAGACGAAAACCACACCACCCTCCTCGCCAAAGGCGACAGCGTCCACGCCAGCGTCTTCGGCAACGAAGGCACCGGCGGACACAGCCACCTCGTCTATCCATGGAAGACCGGCGAGCCCCAGAAATTCCTCGTCACCGTCAAACCCGAAGGCACCTTCACCGACTACAGCGGCTACTGGTTCCACCCGGAGAAAAAAGCATGGACCCTCCTCGCCACCTTTCACGCCCCCAAAGACGGACGCCACCTCAGCGGCCTCTACTCCTTCAGTGAAAACTTCGGCGGCTCCAACGGCCACCTCCTCCGCAAAGCCCACTACGGCAACCAGTGGATCCAGACCAAAGACGGCCAGTGGCAGGAACTTCTCACCGCCACCTTCAGCCACGACGGGACCGGCAAAGCCGACCGCCTCGACCGCTTCATGGGCCTCGAAAACGGCCAATTCTTCCTCAGCCACGGCGGCTTCGTCGAAGGCCACACCAAATACGGCCAACCCTTCACCCGCCCCACCGCCGGCAAAGCCCCCGTCATCGTCCTCCCCAAACAGTAGCGCCACCTCACCGCACTGCCCGACGACGCCAACTTACATCGCTGCAACGCCAACTTACACGCCTGCAACGCGCTGTTACACTCCTGAAAAGCCAATTTACACGCCCGCAATGGACACTTACACTCTGGGAATAGACTTTTACACACCGGGAATAGACTTTTACACACCGGGAATGGACTTTTACACACCGGGAATGGACTTTTACACACCGGGAATGGACTACTACACACCGGGAATGGATTACTACACACCGGGAATGGACTCCTACACGCCGGGAATGGACTCTTAAATCGCTGCAATCGGCGCTTACATCGGCACAATAGACACTTCATCAACGACTTACGGGTGAAGCCCCCCCCGCAGCGCCCCTTTCGCGCCCTGCGCTTCATCTATGCTTAGGGAAACGCTGAATTATTCGCTCACAACCGTGGGGGGGGGGGACAGACCCCAACAAAAAAAAGGGAGGGAGGCCCCACCCCCGCCCAGGTGAGTTTTTTATTTTGGTGGGGGTTTTTTAAAAATAAAAAAGAAGGGGGGTTGTGCGCG
>JANOZA010000030.1:0-3160 GCA_031429155.1 Verrucomicrobiota bacterium
CGGGTGTGGATGAGCTTCGGCTTGTCTTCCGACTCGATCTTGCGGCGGAGGTAGGCGATGAAGACGTCCACGACGTTGCTCTCGGGATCCTGATTGAAGTCGTAGAGCTGCTCCCAGATTTCCGCGCGGCTGACGACTTCGCCGGCGCGGAGGGCGAGGAGTTCCAGCAGAGAATACTCGCGGGCGGTTAGATCAATTTCCTTGCCGCCCCGGGCGATGGAGCGGCGGCGGGTGTCTATTTCGAGATCGCCGACTTTGAGGATGGGGTTTTTGACGAAGTGCTTGCGGCGGGTGAGGGCGCGGACGCGGGCGAGGAGTTCCTCCAGGGCGAAGGGCTTGACCATGTAGTCGTCGGCCCCGGCGTCGAGGCCGCTGACGCGGTCGCCGACCTGATCCCTGGCGGTGATGATGAGCACGCTGGTCTCTTCATTGGTCTTCCGCAGTTTCTTGAGAAGGTCGAGGCCATCGAGCCCCGGGAGCATGAGGTCGAGAATGGCGACGGTGTATTTGTTTTCGGTGGCCATCCACAGGCCTTCGGGACCGTCACCGGTTTCATCCACGGCGAATCCGCTCTCGCGCAGACGCTGGGTGATGGCTTTACGGAGGGGCTCGTTATCTTCGACGACTAGGACTTTCATGGCAGTGAGATTGCAGAATTAATAGGGGGGGGACTGACAGAGTGTGGCATTGAGGTCACAGGGACGCAAACCCTCAGACAGGACTCCGCCGGAAACAATAGACCTTGTCCGGCAGTGGCAATTTGGGGTAGTTTGCCGAATGCACCTCCCTCGTTGCCTCTATTTCTCTTCCTCCATCGTTGCGGGAGCACTCGCCATGCTAGCCCCGTCCGCCGGGGCGCTGACCATCGGCAATAACGTCGCCGCCACCGGCGGGCTGGACGGGTTCAGCGCGATCATGGTGGTGAACGAATCCGATACTTACACCAACACCAGCGGCGGCATTCAGGTCGTGACGCTGGAGCAGTTCAATCTCTACATCCCCACGGTGCGCGGGCGGGTGACGCCATTCGTGGCGCGGGTGAATGGCGACAACAACTTCACGGTGCTGGCCATCGGCACCACGCGGGTGGCGGGGACGGACTACACGACGGCGGGAGTGAAGGCGTTCGCGTTCTCTGCGGCGGCGGTGACTTTCAATCTGGCCGCCGGCGAGAAGCTGGCGGCGGGCTACACGGACGCGGCGGCGAATGGAACGGGCAATGCGGGCAGCGTCATTCCGTTCGTGGACGGAGGCGATCAAATCTGGCTCACCGGCGGGACGGCGACGAACCAGGCGGGCACCATCACTGTGGGAGCGATGCCGACGGCGGGCGCGCAGACTTACACGACGCTGACGCGGCAGTATCAGTTCAATGTCACGTTCTCCACCGCCGCCGCGGGGCCGCAGCCGCCGTCGGATATTCAACTCGCCGCGCTCGATCTGTTCCCCGGCACGGCGGGCGTGTCGGCGGGCGTGCTGACTTCCACGGATCCGAATCCCGGCGACACGCACACTTATTCCATCGTGACGAATCCCGGCGCGCAGTTCGGCATCGCGGGAAACAGCCTGACATTCACTGGCCCGGCAGGCGCGGTGGGCACGGGCTACACGGTGCGTGTGCGCTCGGTGGACCAGACGGCGCTGGCGCTGGAGAAAGACTTCACGCTCACCGTCGTCGTGCCGCTCGCGCCTTCGTCGGTGAATTGCTCGGCGGAAGTGATCCCCGCCGGCAGTGCAGCAGGCGCAGCGATTGGCAGGCTGAGCACGGTGGATGCGAATGCGGCGGACGGTTTCACCTACGCTCTCGTCAGCGGGACGGGGGACGGGAACAACTCCGCGTTCACCATCGTCGGTGATGCACTCCGCCTCGCGCAGGCGGTCGCCGCGGGATCGCCGCCGCTGAGTTTTCGCGTGCGCGCCACGGATCGCGCGGGCTTGAGCGTGGAGGGCACGTTCACGCTGCCGGTCATCGAAATCGGTGTGCGGATCAATGAATTCATGGCGGCGAACGACACCGGCCTCGCCGACGAAGACGGCGCGCAGCCGGACTGGATCGAACTGCACAACCCGCTCGCCGCGCCGGTGAACCTCGCCGGCTGGCGGCTCACCGACGATCCCGCAGACCTCGCGCTGTGGACGTTTCCGGCGGTCAGCATTCCGGCGGGCGGCTATCTTGTCGTCTTTGCATCGGGCAAGAACCGCACGCCGCTCGTCGGGAATCTGCACACGAATTTCAGCCTCGATTCCTCCGGCGAGCCGCTGCTGCTCGTGAAGCCGGACGGCTCCATCGCCGACACACACGCCGCGCACGATCACGCGCCGGACATCAGCTACGGCTACGGCAGTATCGGCGGTCGCGGCTATCTGCTGCCGACTCCGAATGCCGCGAACGGCCCGGCGTTTGTCTATGGCATCAACAAGGTGAACTTCAGCGTGCCGCGCGGCTTTTACTCCGCAGCGCAGTCGCTCGCGCTCACGGCGGACGTGCCAGGTTCCGTCATCCGCTACACCACCGACGGCACCAAACCCTCCGCCACCAACGGCCTCACCTACACTGCGCCGATCATCATTTCGCCTGACACCGCCGATACGACGCGCGGCACGCGGCGGGTGCGTGCCGTCGCGCTGCACGCGCAGGCGGCGGCGGCGCGACAGGTCACGCACAGCTATTTGTTTGTGAATGGCGTCGCCGCGCCGGCCACCGACGGCATCACCACGCAGACGAACACGAACAACGTCGCGCAGACGACTGCCATCAAAGCCAACGGCACTTACGCGGCGCTCATGGACGATGCGCTCCTGGACCTGCCCGCCATTTCCATCAGCAACGCCTCCGGCCTGCCGACGGCGAACGAGAGCGAGACAGCCATCGAACTGATCCATCCCGGCGGCGCGGCAGTGGAGGACGGCTTCCATGTGAACTGCGGCATCCAGGCCGTCGGCGGACATTCCATCGGCTCGCCGAAGAACAACTTCCGGCTCTACTTCCGCAGCGAGTATGGCGAGCCGAAGTTGAACTACCCGCTCTTCCGCGGCCATCCCTATGATGTTCACGGCGCGGTCTCCAGCTTCGACCGGCTCTCGCTGCGCAGTTGCTCGCACGACACCTTCTTCTGGCTCGCGGATACTGCGAATCCTCCCGCGCCCGGCACCCACGCCG
>JANOZA010000031.1:0-2471 GCA_031429155.1 Verrucomicrobiota bacterium
CGGGCCAGTTCGCGCCCTGATAGATCATGGTGCCGACGTGCGAATGTCCGCCGAAGACCGCGGTCGTGCCCGGCTTGCCAGCGCCGCCTTCGCCGCTGTCGTAGAGGGCGGCGGCGGGCAGGTAGTTCTTCAATGCCGGCGCGAAGTCCGGGCCTTCATTGGAGATGAACGGCGCATAGCCATTGTTCGCCTGGTTCCAGTAGTGCGCGTTGTGGATGACATACGTGGTGCCGCCGCCACCATAGAAACTGCGGCAGTGCGTCATAAAGAAGTGCCCGTTCTCGTTGTAGTCGAGCCCCCACTGATTGCTGCCGCCGTGGGCGAAGACCTCGAACTCCTTCCGCACCGGATGGAAGCGCCACACACCGGCACGGATTGGCGTGCGCAGGATATTTGGTGTGCCAGGCCTGCCGACGAGCGAATGGGTGAACACCCCGTGGCAGCCATAGAGCCAGCCGTCCGGGCCCCAGATGAAACTGTTCAGCGTCTCGTGCGTGTCCTGATAGCCCCAGCCATTGAGCAAGACCTCCGGAGGACCGTCGGCCTTGTCGTCGCGGTTCTTGTCCGCGTAGAAAAGAAGCTCCGGTGCGGCACCGACATAGACGCCGCCGAATCCAACCTCGATGCCGCTGCCGAGGTTGATGCCCTCCACGAAAACCGTGCGCGTCTCGAATGCCCCGTCGCCATCCTTGTCGGCGAAAATGGTGATGCGGTCCTTGCCTTTCCCCTCCGGCTGCTTGTTGGGATAACTGTAAGCCTCCAGCACCCAGAGCCGGCCCTTTTCATCAATGCAGAACGCCACCGGCTGCCGCACGTCAGGCTCCGCGGCGATGAGTTCCGCCTGGAATCCGTGCGTCAGCATCATGCCCGACACCGTCTTCTGCGCCGCCTCGTTCGCTACCAACGTGGGCTTGGCGGGATTCGGGCGCAGATGCCAGAGCACCGGGCTTTGCGTCTGACGACTGTTGGAAGCAGCGAGTTCCACCGGCGGCTCATTGTGGAAGACGAAGTCGTCAAAGTTCAAATGATGCCACGGGCCCGCGCCGCCATCCACGAGGCGCAGGAAGATTTTCTTGTCCTTCAGCGGGCGCATGTCCACCACCTCGCGGTGCATGTCCTCTTCATCACGGCCCGCGGCGGTGTGGAAAACCTCGCCGCTGGCCGCGTCCACGATCTCGGCACGCACGGTCTTCACGTCACTTCCGCCGCCGACGAGGAAGCTCGCCCACGGATGCGTCACGGCGAATGCCTCCGACGTTAGCGTTCCCGTGCCGGCGTCCGTCAGTTTCCTCTCATAGCCGCCGACCCACCAGTCGCCCGCGTGGCGGCTGTTCTGTCCGCGACCACGCGCCAGCACGGTATCGCCCTTCACCGGCTGATCGACCCACGCATTGCCCTCCGCCTTCCAACCCGCCTGAGTGCCCGTTTCAAAGTCCACATTGAGCGCCTTTCCGTCTGCGCCCGCGGGACGGAATTTGTCAGTCGCCGCCGCGCCCGCCGCCGCGCCCGCCGCCGCTGGCAGGGCTGGAGGCAGATCCGTCCGGCCGAGATCGCGCAGGCGGATATTGCGATACTGAATCTTCGCCGGCCCCGGACCTGCATGAAGCTGGAACGCCAGCTTGCCGCTGTATTCCGCCGCCTTCGTCTCGTGGTCATCCAGCGCACCAAAGAACACCCCGTTCACCCACACCTCCACATGCGAAGCCGACGCCTTGATGCGGTAGGTGTTCCAGTCATTAGCCTTCGCCACGCCGTTGAATGACTTCGCCGCCGCGAACGGATCCGCCCACTTCCGTCCGTCCGGCGCGATGCTCACCCGCGTGCCCCGCTCCATCACTAGCGCCCGGCCATGCTCATCGTAGATGCGCCCCAGCCATTCCTTGCCGTCATCCAGATCGCACTGAAGACCGCTCGCGTGACCATCCGCCGCCCGCTGCGAGCGAATCTGCACGCCACTGTTAGCCGACGGCCCGCCGGTGATCCTGTATTCCACTTCCAGCTCAAAGTCCCGCACCTCACCGCTCCAGTAGATCCACTCATTGTGATCCAGGTTCGCGCCGTCTTTGATCTCACCCGTGATGGCCCCATCCTCCACGCGCCAAAGACCGGGCGTTCCCTGCCAGCCGCCGAGTGTTTTTCCATCGAAGAGCGACACTGGTTCCGCCGCGGTGAGGCAGGGAATGAGGAAGCACAGGAGAAGGGAAGGGGAGAGAGCAGTCTTCATGCGGGTATGGAATGGCGCACCGTGATACCGGCAACGGCGCGGTGCGTCGTCCTCCATAGTCGTTCCAGAAAGAATGCCCGCAGTTTCCGCTACGGCTCAGCGGATACATCTGCGACATCCCACGCGCTCCCGGCGAAAGCTGAGGTGGTCGCCTGGAAGATTGGCTTTGAAGGGACCGGTCACTTATTCCAAGTCGCGTTCATAATGACTCGAACCACCCAGCCCAAAGGGCTGAAATGAGACAGCC
>JANOZA010000032.1:0-3810 GCA_031429155.1 Verrucomicrobiota bacterium
GGAGCGCCTGGTGACCGGGCACTGCGCATCACAGGCGGCGGCGGCAAGCTGCGTCTGGAAAACGCCTCAAACTGGATCAACCTCGCCACCAGGCTCGACAAGCTCACCCTTTCCTTCTGGCAGAAAAACGCCGTCGCCACCCCTGCTGCCGGCCAGTCCTCATTCTGGTTAGTCTCTCCCAGTTCCGCGGACGGTGCCCGGGGCTTTCAGGCACACTGCCCCTGGGCCAGCAATACCATCTATTACGATACCGGAGGCGCTTCCAATGCCGGGGTGCGCATCAATGGGCCAGTGGCGCAAGACTGGTCTGTGTGGCACCACTATGTTTTCCTGAAGAATGGGACTACCAAGAAAATCTATGTGGATGGCACCGAACGCTTGTCCGGCACGGGCGCCATCCCGCTCAAGACAGACTTCACTGCCCTCAATATCGGTTCCGACAATGGCACCGGCTCCATGCAGGGCTGGCTCGACGACTTCGCCATCTTTGCCGCAACGCTCAGCACGCAAGACATCACCGACCTCGCCACGCGCGCGAAGACTCCCGGCCAGATCAGCAGCTCGGCGGACAACGACGGCGACGGCCTGACTGATGCGTGGGAATACCTCTACTTCCCCGGCGACCTCACAAAACTCGCCGGTGGTCTGGCAGACTACGACATGGACGGTTCCCGTGACTCCAATGAACTGGCCAAAGACACGAATCCCAACGATTCCGACACCGACGATGACGGCCTGCTGGACGGTCCGGAAACTGGCACCGGCATGTGGTTTAGCGCCAGTGACCGTGGCACCAACCCAAAAAACGTGGACTCCGACAGCGACGGTCTGCGGGACAATGTGGAGACCAACACCGGCAGCTACTCCAGCCCTGCTGACACCGGCACCAATCCCAACCTCGCTGACACCGACGGCGATACCTTCCGCGACGGTCTGGAGATTCCCTACGGCTCCAATCCCACCCAGGGCGGCAGCGTGCCCTTCACCGCCGGCCAGTCCTTCCTGCTCGCGCTCTGGAACTTTAATAACGCCAGCGTGCCCGCCGCCGCCAACGATGTCGTCGCCGGCTTCCCCGGTGCCACCACCGGCACCTACTCCGCCGATATGGGCGGCCGCAGCGGTGCCGCCGGCGACCTGGCCATGTGCTTCGCCCCGGATCAGGCAGTCACCGCGAACGGCAGCTTCATCAACCTCGCCGCGCCGGCTGATGCCTTCACCATTTCCTTCTGGCAAAAGCTCAACTCCATCCGCCAATCCTCCGCCTTCTGGGTGACTTCACCGTCCGCCGGAACAGCAAGCGGCTTCCGCGGCATTCAGGCCCACGCCCCCTGGGCTGACAGCAACATCTACTTCGACCACTCCGGCTGCTGCGATGCAAACGTCCAGCGTATCAGCGGTCCGCTGCCCGCCATGGACATCACGGACTGGCACCACTTCGCCTTCCTCAAGAACGGGGCGACAAAGCAGGTGTATGTGGACGGCGTCCTGGCTGTGAATGGTCTCAGCGGCGTGCCTCTCGTCAACGACCTCACCACGCTCACCATCGGCGGCGGCCCCGCAGGCTACACGGACGGCTGCATAGACGACTTCGCCATCTTCGCCGGCGGCCTCACCCATGAGCAAATCTGCCGCCTCCATGCCGGGGAATCACCGCAGGCAGTGCTCACACCTGCGCCAGGAGGTCCGTTTATGATCACCTCTTCGCTCCTGCTGCCCCTGGACAAGATCCGTCTCACCTGGAACTCAACGCCGGGCTGCGTCTATCGCGTCGAATCCTCCACCGACCTCACAGCCGGCTCGTGGTCGAATCTCGCCACCAATATCCCCAGTGAAGGCACATCCACTGTGGAGGATTTCCAACTCCCGGCAGGAGCCCCGCGGATTTTCCTGCGGGTCACCGAGCAGTAGTATCCGTGCCGCTCCTCATCGTGCTCTCAACCTTTCCCGACGCCTCTGCTGCGCGGGCAGCGGCGGAGACTGTGGTGAGTGAGCGGCTCGCGGCCTGTGTGAACGTCCTGCCCGGCGTGGTGTCCATCTACCGCTGGCAGGGCAAAGTGGAATCCAGCCAGGAAGTCCTCGCCGTGATGAAAACGACAGCAGAGCGCTATCCGGAGCTGGAGAAGCGCCTGCGCGAGTTGCACCCGTACGAAGTTCCTGAAATCGCCGCCCTCCCCGCGACGGCGGTGTCGGAGAAATATCTGGCTTGGGTGCTGGCAAGCACGCAGGCGGAGTGACCCGCCATTCCACTGGACGCCGCCCCGCGCCGCGTGAATAGCGCTTCATGCCTTCGCGCACCGGACTCAGCGTCACCTTCCTCGGCACCGGCACTTCCACCGGAGTGCCGATGATCGCCTGTGACTGTGCCGTCTGCCAGTCCACCGACCCGCGCGACAAGCGCCTCCGCTGCGCCCTGTGGATCCAGACGCCGGAACTCCAGTGGGTCGTGGATACTGGCCCGGATTTCCGCACCCAGTGCCTCCGCGCCGGTGTGCGGCATTTGGATGCGGTGCTCATCACCCATCCGCACACGGATCACATCATGGGATTCGATGACCTGCGCCGCTTCACGTTCGGCGCGGACGATCTCATGCCAGTCTATGCGTCGGCGGAAACCATGGAGGCTCTGCGCCGCATTTATGACTTCGCCTTCAACGGCAACAATCGCTACCCCGGATACCTCAAGCCGGAGGAGCATGAAGTCAGCAGCCCCTTTGCCCTCGGCGCGACCATCGTCACCCCCCTGCCGGTGGATCACGGACGAGTAACGACGACCGGCTTCCTTTTCCAGCACGCCGGCGGCGCGCGCATCGCTTACCTGCCCGACTGCAAACGCATCCCCGACACCACACTCGCTCTGATGGACGGCGTGGACGTCCTCATCGTGGACGCCCTCCGCCGCCGCATCCACCCCACGCATTTCAATCTGGATGAATCACTCGCCGCCGCCCGCGCCGTGCGGGCCGGAAAGACATTCTTCACGCACCTCTGCCATGAGTTGAGCCACGCAGAGGTGGAAGCCGAACTGCCGCCGGATGTTCGGGTGGCCTACGACGGACTGGTGCTGGAACTATGAACCGCCGCTTCAGTGGCAGAAGTGCCAGACGATGGTCGCCATAAGAAGCGTCATGGTGACAACCATGAGTCTGCGCTCAATGGCGGTGCTGGTCGGAATTGCGGGCGTCTGCATGGGTCGGAATTGCTTCATGCTGTCGGACGATGCCCCGCAGTGTCAAGACATGATGCTGACCTGAGCACGGCACTTCAGGCGACTGCCGCCAGTGAGACGAGCACCAGCGATGGCTTCCCGTCCTCGCGCGCGGCGGCGAGGCTGATGGAAAACACGGCCTGCCAGTCGTTGAGCGACTCCGCATCCACCAGCACCTGAGATACGCGCCAGGATTCCGGGCCGGGCTCAACGTAGGTGTGGCGGCCATTGCGCGCCTCCGTGTCGAGCAGGATGCGGTCATGGGAATCGTAGTAGGGATCAACCGCGGCGGCGAGTTTGTCCGGAGTCCAGGAATGCTCCGGCGACGATGTAAGGGCAGCGCAAGCGGCGGTGCAGTCACCGGCGGCGAGCGGGCGGAGGAAGCGGAAGACTTCCGTGCGGATGAGCGCGGTGAACTCGCGTTTGTTCGCCGTGATGTCCGGCGGTCCGGCGGGTGCGGCCTCCTCCTCGGGCTTCCAGTTGGGATCGCGCAGCCGTTCCCATTCATCGAGCAAGCTGCTGTCTGTCCCGCGCAGGACGCCGGCGAGCCAGGCTTCCATTTCCTGCACGGCCTCCGTCTTGAATGAATCGGGCACCGTCTGCGC
>JANOZA010000033.1:0-2238 GCA_031429155.1 Verrucomicrobiota bacterium
GTGAGCGTGAGCGTGCCGCCGTTGGCGTTGTAAATCGCGCCGCCTTTGCCGCTGAAGCCCGCCCCGCCGCCGCGCGTGAGGGTGAGACCGTGGAGCGTGAGGCTGGCCCCGGTGTTGACATAGAAGAAGCGGAAGTTTTGCGAGCCGCCGTCTATTTTCACCCCGGCGGAGAGGGCCGTGGCATCCACCGTCACGACCTCCGAGGCAGCGATGTCGAAGGCGCTGCCAAACAGCGGCCCCGTCACCGCGATGGTCGCGCCATTCAACGCCGGGGCAAAGGTGATGGTGTCCGGGCCGGGGTTGGCGGCGGCATTGGCCAGCGCCTCGCGGAGGGAGACGTTCGTGCCGGCGGGATTGTCATTTTCATCCGCCGCCGTGGTGACGACGAAGGAGAGCACGAGCGGACTGCCGGTGACGGAGATGTCGTCAATGCCGACCCATTCGTCGTTGCTCGTGGCGTTGCCGGTCATGATGCGGATTTGCACGAGCGACTGGTTGTTCGCCGCCGCCGGGAGCGCGATGCTCTTGGGCGTGACGAGCGTGGCGAGGCTGGGGCCGGTGGTGGCATCCAGCGTGCGGTCGCCCGGCAGCTCCAGCACGGTGAAATCGCCCGAGCTTCCCACGCGATACTGGATGGAGATGGGCTGCACGGCGTTGTCCGCGGTGGCGTCCAAGTCCCGGAGATTGCAGGTGAAGACGATGTTCTGTTTCCCGAGGGTATTGAGGTGGAGGAGGAGGAAGGGATTGTCCGCCGTGTTCGAGCCCTGCAACGCCACGCAGGGATTGGCGAGGGTATCCATTTCCCCCACGCCGCCCGCGGCGTTGATGGGCGTGGTCTGGGCGATGACATCCGCGATGGGGTAATCGGTCAGCACGAGCGACGGGTCGCGCGGGCTGGTCGCGGCGGCGTCATCGCCGAGATACCCGATGATGCCCGGCACGCCCGTCCAGTTGTCGTTCGTGGTGATGAGGCCGGTGTTGCTCCAGTCCTGCGAGAACGGGAGTGTCTGCGGAGTGTTGTCCGCCCGCGCCGTGAGCACGGGAGTGAGCAGGGCGAGAGCGGCGAGGGCGGTGAGTCTTTTCATGGGCGCAGCAGAGTGTAACAGGCAACTTCCCGGAAGGAAGGGGAAATTTCCCGGCCCGGACGGCCGCCATCCTAGGCACCGCAACCCAAGCGGGGGATCCGGGAGGGAGGTTTCCCGGTTCGGAGGCGTAGCGCTCCCGGTTCAGACGCCGCCCCCATTCGGCGCGGGGGGACCGATGGACGCGGCGGCGGCACCGATGGACGGAATGGGGGCGGAGTTCCCGGTGCCAGCGACGGAGTTCCCGCCGCCAGCGGCGGAGTTCCCGACCCCAGCGGCGGAGTTCCCGGTGCCAGCGGCGGAGTTCCCGGTGCCAGCGGCGGAGTTCCCGGTACCAGCGACGGAGTTCCCGGTGCCAGCGACGGAGTTCCCGGTGCCAGCGACGGAGTTCCCGGTGCCAGTGACGGAGTTCCCGACGCCAGCGACGGAGTTCCGAGCGGCGGGGGCAGCGCTCCGCGAAATGGGGGCGGAGTTCCGGAAAATGGGGGCGGCCCCCCTTGGCTCCAACGGCCCCCCGGAGCGCGCGAGGGCAACACCTTCTGATCCATCGGTCCCGGCTAAGGGCTGGCAAGCCTTCGGCTTGGAGAGCAGTTGCCGCAGGCCCATTTCAAGAGGATTTTGCCGCCTCGGGGCATCGGTTTGGTTGACGATGGCGTCGAGGGTGTGGTCGATTTGCTGGCCGCTGATGGCGAGTTCAGAGGCGAGTGGGACGCGGTGGCGGAGGACGGAGCCGATCCCTTCCATTGCTGTCGCTCAAAAGCTATACACCCCGACGGACCGGGAGGGAAAGCTGTCCAGCAGGCAATCTCCGGGCTCACGGTGGCGTGGCCGCGGATTACGGTTTCTGCTTCTTCTTTCCCTGCCCCTTCTGCGGATGGGCGGCGGCGGCGAGTTGGTCGAAATCTTTGTTGCTCGAGGCCCGGCCGACCTCCTTGCCGTCCTGTTTGACGATCACCTTGTATTCCACATCCTGTTTCCCCACCCGGTTCTTCACCACCGGAAAGGCATCGGTGGTCACCATCAAGGTTTTGCTGTTGGGCATGGTGGCCAGCGTTTCCGTGCCCGTGGCGAGCAGATCCTGCTTCGTGCCCCCTCGCGCCACCAGCACCGCCCACTCCACTTCCAGGCCTGTCGTTACCTTCCCGGTCTTGTTCGT
>JANOZA010000034.1:0-18144 GCA_031429155.1 Verrucomicrobiota bacterium
CAGGTGACGAACCTCGCCCGCACGATGGAAATTCTCAAAGCCGCAGGCGTCTGGATCACCGGCACCGCGGACGAAGCCACGAAGTCCCTCTACGCCGCCGACCTCACCGGCCCCTGCGCCCTCGTCATCGGTGCCGAAGGCGGCGGCATGAGACGCCTAACCACTGAGCGGTGCGACTTCCTCGTGCGCATTCCCATGCAGGGCAATGTCCCCTGCCTGAATGTCTCCGTCGCTACCGGCGTGTGTCTGTTTGAAGCTGTGCGGCAGCGCGGCCTGGCGGGCCCGCGATGAGCGATTACCGCTTCGCAAAGAAGTCCGAGAGGCTCTTGAGTCCGTCGCCGTCCGCCTTTTCGCGGGTGGCGTTGATGGCGGCTTTTTGAAGTTCGCAGAGTTCTTTGATGCCCTTTTGCCCGAGGGCCTGGAGCTGGGTGAACTGCTCGCCCGTGAAGGTGGATTCCTCGCCGGCGCTCTGGATTTCCACAAATTGGCCGTCTTCGGTCATGACGAAATTGGCGTCCACTTCGGCGTCTTTGTCTTCGACGTAGTTGAGGTCGAGGAGGGCTTCCTTTTTGAAGATGCCGGCGCTGACGGCGGCAACCATTTTGGTGAGGGGGTTGCGGAAGGCCTTTTTGGAAGCGACGAGTTTGTCGAAGGCGAGAGCGGCGGCGACGCAGGCGCCGGTAATGCTGGCCGTGCGGGTGCCGCCGTCTGCCTGGAGGACGTCGCAGTCCACATAGATCGTGCGGGGGCCTGTGATGCTGAGGTCCACGACGGAGCGCAGCGAGCGCCCGATAAGCCGCTGGATTTCGGAGCTGCGGCCGTCGAGTTTTCCTTTGGTGATATCGCGCTGCTTTCGCTCGTTGGTCGAAGCCGGGAGCATGGCATACTCGGCGGTGAGCCAGCCGCCCTGGACGCCCTGCTCCTTCATCCAGCGAGGCACGCCTTCCTCAATGGTGACGGTGCAAATGACGCGGGTGTTTCCAAAACAGCACAGCACGCTGCCTGCGGCATTCGGCACGATGTGGGGAATGAAGGTGATGGGGCGAAGTTGATCTGCGGCGCGGCCGTCGGTTCTGCTCATGCGTGCTCATGGAACGGAAACCACGCTGAGGCAAGCACGGCGAATCATTCCCGCTGCACATCCACGCGGTAGAAGCGGCGGAGGCTGGCGCTGGCTGGCTCGATAATCGTTTGCCGGGGGCCGGCGTTGAGGATCGTGGTGCCGGCGACTGCTTCCCACAGAATGAGGTCGCTGCTGGCGGCGAGCCGGTAGCGGCAGCCAGGCAGGCGCGGGGAAAAGGTGATGGCGTGGCTGCCGTCTTCCAGGGTGGCGAGGCTGATGTTGAATTTGGAGAGCGGATCGGTGGGGATGAGGCAGGCGTGGTATTCAAAGAGATTGTCGAAGCCGTCGGCATCAGGATCGCGCCCCGGTCCGGCGGAGGGGTTGTTGACGCCGAAGTACTGGACCTGCCAGTCATCGTAGATGCCGTCGCCGGCGTAGATCCCGTAGTTGTCCGGCAGTTGGTTCCGAATGAGAAGATCGAGCACGGCGGTGGAGCCGGCGTGCAGGCCGGAGACGCTGGTCGCGGTGTGTTCATAAACGGCACCGGCGGTGGCGAGTCCATCGGGGGCGATGCTGAACCAGTTGCCGCCGTTCCATTGCACATCCGTCGCCGCGAGCGGGAGAAAGGAGCCGTCATCCATCGTCAGCAGCGCGCCGAGCTGCACGGTCATGGTTTCATCCACAGAGGGCGATGCGGAGGTGAGGGTGAGACCGGCGGGATCGTAGAGCTGGCCGATGTAGCTGTGCTTCACGACTTCATCCGGCACGGCATTGGAAATGCCGCCGATGCCGCCGAGGCTGCCATCATTCGTGTAGTCGGCACTGGCGGTGCGGCGGCCCGCGGCGTCGTTGGTGTCGGTGGTGAAAGTGTAGTCCGCGCTGCTGCGGGTGCCGGCGTGGAGCGGAGCGGCGGCGAGGAGAAGGAGGAGGTGGCGTTTCATGATGTGGAAATGGTGTGGCTGTAGAAGCTCAGGGCCGCTGGTAGAGGTAAAAGGTGCGCCCGGGTGTGAGGCTGTAGGTGTCATTCAGCCCAGTCCCCTGGATGTTGGTGCCGCCAAAGATGAGCATCGCGCTGCCCGTCCACACCACTGAGTGGCTGTAGCGTCCCGGGGGAGCGTTGTCGTTGTTCAACAGCGCCCAACTGTTGGACGCCGGATTGTAGCGAGCACCGGTGCTCAAGTGCTCATTGCTCCCGCCCGCGCCACCCCAGACCATCATTTCGCTCCCGGTCCAGATAGCGGTATGCACATGGCGGCCCTCCGGTGCATTGGCGAGGCTCACCTCGCCTGGCGCCCAACTGTCTGTCGCTGGATTGTAGCGTCCGCCGGACTGCTCGTAGCTGCCATTGGAACCGCCCCAGACGATCATTTCACTGCCAGTCCACACAGCGGTGTGGTTTTCACGCTGTATGGGCGAGCCGCTGGTGGTGATGGTGGTCCAGGTGTTCGTGGCAGGGTTGTAGGCGCCGCCGGTATTTAACCTGACGCCGTTCCATCCGCCCCAGATGAGCATTCTGCTTCCCGTCCACACGGCGGTGTGATTGGTGCGCACGGCAGGAGCGCCTGCGGACGAAGTCGCGGACCAACTGTTGGTGGCCGGATTGTAGCGTCCGCCGGTGTTCAGATAGCCGCTGTCCGAGCCGCCCCAAACGATTATCTCCGTGCCGGTCCACACGGCGGTGTGCCTGACTCTGGCGGCGGGTGCGCCGGCGATGCCGACCGCAGTCCAGGTGTTCGTCGCCGGACTGTAGCGCCCGCCGCTGCTGAGCTCACCGCCGGCACTGCTGCCGCCCCACACGATCATCTCCGCGCCCGTCCACACAGCAGTGTGACCAGACCTCCCAACAGGTGAGCCGACAAGGCTGGTCACAGTCCAGGTATCCGTAGCGGGATCGTAGCGTCCGCCGGTGTTCAGATAGCCGTTCGATCCTCCCCACACGATCATCTCGGTGCCGGTCCATACGTGCGATTGGACGTAGCGGGCGGAAATTGGGGCCGCTGCCCTTTGTTGCCAGGTATCGGTCGTAGTCGTGGCGCCCAGTTTGAAATACCCGGCTGCCACCAGTGCGGCGTTGTTGTCTGTGGCAGACAACACCACTCCACCGCTGGGCACGCCGCTCTGGCCGCCGGCATTGAGATTGGCCACTGCTGCGCCGGCGGCGAGCTGACTGGCATTGAGTGCGCCGGGTGCGATGTTGGCGGCGGCGGCTCCCTGGGCCAATTGAACAGCACCCACGGCGCCATTCGCCAGCAGGGAACCGCTCAGCGCGCCCGGCGTGATATTCGCGACCGCGGCTCCAGGAGCGAGCTTCGCACCGGTGATGGCACCGTCCGGCACATTGCCCGCCATCATGGCGTAGCCCACGGCGGCGATGCGCTGGTCCGGCGTGAGAAGCTGGATGCCGTGCGTGCCGTCATCAAACCACACGCGCAGGCGCACGTCGGTGTTGTTGAAGACGGCATTGGGAATGGCGCTCATGTTCGCCAGCGTGGTATCGCCGAGGAGGACAGAGTAGAGGCCCTTCGCCACAGGCAGGGCGAGAGCAGCGTCCGGGACGCCATCCGCCGGCGCGGTGTCGGGAGCATTCTGCCAGTAAGCGATGCCACCGCTGGCATTCACGAGCGCGAACCTGAACTGCCCCGCGCCGTTGAAGTTCACCCCGCCGGTGGCGACGCGGCCCTGGTAGTTGATGATCTGTGGCACCTGCGCCGTGAGCCTGGCCACGGGCAGCAGCAGGAGAAAGACGACGGCGAAACGATGGCAGACGAGATTCATAGTTTGGAGGGAATGAGCAGCGGCGGGGCAGGTTCAGGGGCGCTGGTAAAGGTACATGGTCCGCCCTGGAGTGCAGAGGGCCGTGTCGCCCAGGTAGAAGCCGTTCCATCCGCCAGAGACGATCAGCTCGCCGCCGGTCCAGACGGTGGTGTGGCCAGTTCGCGCGGCGGGTGCGCCCGTCGTCGTCAGGTTGGCCCATGAGTCGGTGGCCGGCAGATAGCGCTGGCCGGAGTTGAGATAACTCACCCCATTTTCCCCGCCCCAGATGATCAACTCACTGCCGGTCCACACAGCAGTATGCCGGCTGCGGCTCACTCCATTGTTAGGAACGATACTCCAGGTGTTGGTGGCAGGATGGTAGCGATTGCCATTCCCGTGATAAGTAGCTGCGTCCTCGCCGCCCCAGATGATCATTTGGCTGCCGGTCCACACAGCGGTGTGATTGCTGCGCCCGGAAGGAGCGGAGGCGCTGGCGGGAATGGGCGTCCAGGTATTCGTGGCCGGCGAATAGCGGGCACCGTCGCCGTAGTAAAACCCAAGGCCCCCGCCCGGCGCGCGTCCGCCCCAGATGATCATTTCCGTGCCGGTCCACACGGCGCTGTGCCCATTGCGCGGCGAAGGAGCGCCCGCGCTGCTCATGGGAATCCAGGTATCCGTCGCCACGACATAGCGCGCGCCGTCGCCCAGCACGCCGCCGGCTCCGAATCCGCCCCACACGATCATCTCCGTGCCCGTCCAGACCGCCGTGTGGCTGTAGCGAGCGGAAGGCGCGCCGACACTGGTGACCCCGCTCCAACTGTCCGACGCCGGATCATAGCGCCGGCCAAAATTGGTACTCACAAAGGCGTTGGTGCCGCCCCAGATGATCATCTGCGTGCCGGTCCAGATCGCGCTGTGAAGTTCCTGGCCGTTGGGGGAGCCGGATGTCTCCATTGTCTGCCACACATTCGTCGCCGGGTTATAGCGTCTGTTCGGAAGATCGTAGAGTCCGTTAGTGCCGCCCCAGACGATCATCTCCGTGCCCGTCCAGACCGCCGTGTGATTGCGCCGCGCGCCAGGTGCGCCAACATTCGTGCCAAACTGCCAGCCGTCGCTCATCGTCGTGGTGCCGACTTTCACATAGCCCGCATTCGCCAGCGCCGGATTGGGCGTGGCGGATAAGACGAGGCCTCCACTGGCCACTGCCGACTGTCCGCCGGCCTCGAGATTCGCCGCTGCCGCGCCTGCTGCCAGATGCGTGCCCTGCACAGCCCCCGGCGCGAGTTGGGCCGCGCCCACCGCACCTGGTGCGAGCTTCACTGCGGTGATGGCCCCGTCCTTCACATCCGCCGCCATCATGGCATAACCCACCGCCGCGATGCGCTGGTCCGGCGTGAGCAGTTGGAAACCGTGCGTGCCGTCATTGAACCACACCCGCAGCGACACGCCGGGGTTGGTGAAAACAGAGGCCGGCACCGGCGTCATGTTCACCAAAGTCGTATCGCCCAGCAGCACGGAGTAGAGGCCCTTCACCACCGTGAGCCCCACATGACTGACCGGCTCGCTGCCCTCCACACCGGTGCCGTCATTGCTCCACAGCGTCTGCAGCGGGCGGCCCGGCACCTCGGCCACGAGCGCGAACTTGAAGCGCCCGCCGCCATCAAAGTTCACCCCGCCGGTGGCCACGCGGCCCTGGTAGTTGAGAAGCTGCGGCACCTGCGCTCGCAGGCTGGTGAAGGTGAACAGGGCAAGGGCGACGAGGAGCTTTTTCATAAGGCCGCACTCTGTCCCGGGCCGGCACTATCACAATGGAACGAAGGAGGTATTGGCCCCGCGCTACTCTCCTTTCACGCGGAAGAATCCGCGCGCGTCTCCGCCGGTGAAGAGGCTGCGCGTCATGGTGCCCTCGACGCCGGCCATGTCCATGAAGAGCGGCAGCGGCGTCCAGGTTTGCTCCAGGAGATTTGGCGTGGTCTCGATGGTGTACTTTGCGCCGGCGCGGCTTTTCCAGGTGAGGTCGAGTTGATTGCTCCCGCGGCTGATGGTGGTGAACTCGACCGGGTTGTTAATCGTGTAAGTGAACGTGGTGAACGGCCCGGGGTTGGCGATGCTGGTGGCGATGCCGAGCTTGATGACGACGGTGCGGCTCTTCGGTATGCCGTTGGGAATGATTTGCAGCGGGATGAGCCAGGGCGCGGGGACTTTGCCGCCGGGAAAGTTGAGGAGGCCGCCGGACATTTTGAAGTCCACGCCGTACTCGGCGGTGCTGCTCTGATCCAGCCAGTAGAAGAAATCCTGGGCGGCGAGCCATGTGGTCATGCCGGGCGGCGGGGTCATGGTGACGGGGATCTGCACGGTGCCCACGGTGTCGTCGCTGACAGTGCCGGGAGAGGAGAAGCCGGTGAGCGGCATTTGCCCGGGGATGGTGAGGAAGTGGGCGAAGAGTGAGTAGTCGGCGACGACGAGGTGGGGATTGGAGGTGGTGCTGGTGAGCGTGTAGGCCGGGTTCGCATGGGTGGCGGCGATGGTGACGGGCGTGTTGTCGGGAATGCTCAGGCTCCACGATGGCGTGGAGACGAGCGGGTAGTCGCGAAAGATGGCGCGGGCGGCGGCGACGCTTTGCCCGCCGGCGCTCACGGTGATGGTGCCGTCCGTGGCGGGATCGAAGCTGCGGCCGGCGATGTAGATGTAGCCGCCGATGGTGCGATTCGCCCGCACGCGACGCCAGTTGATGTTGGCGATGCTGCTGGTGGTGACGGGGATGATGGTGCTCCCGCTTTCGCGCACGAAGGCGTAGCCCTGATGCATGACGGTGAGATTGTAGCTGCGCTGCGAAGGCCCCGAGTAGGGAAGCTGGATGGTGTATTTCCCATCCGCCGCCGTCTCGCCGGATGCGGCGAAGGTGGTGTGGTGATAGTCGAGATAGGCGCGCTCGCCGGCGATGCGGGGGAGAGTGAAGTAGCCGTTGTTCACGATGGCTCCGGCGAGCGGGACGCCGTTCTCGTCCTTCACGATGCCGCTGATGGTGAGCTTCGCGGCGGTACCGCCGGTGACGGTGACTTGTGAGGACACGATCGTCTTGCCGCCTTTCATGTCGCTGACCGTGCAGCGCACGAGATAAGTGCCGGCGCGGGTCCATGTGTGGCTGCCCTGCGTGGCGAGGCGGGTGTCGGCGTGTAGTCCGCCGACTTTGACGCCGGCAGGCTGGTCGGGATCATCGGACTCCCAGTAGTAGGCGAGCGTGTCGCCATTCGCATCCGTGGCCGTGGCGGTGAAAGTCTGCGCAACTCCGGACGCGAGTGTCACCGTGGCGGGCGACACGGTGAGCACCGGCGCGACGTTGCCGGGAAACGGGCCGTAGTTCACCACGACATCCAGCGACTCCGGCGTGGTGCCGCCTTTCGCCACCGGCGTGATGTGGAGATTGACCTCCGCATCCGAATATGTGCGGCCCAGCGCGAGCGGCGCATCGCGAAAAGTGCTCAAAGGCTGCCCGGTGAGGCCGCGGCTGCCGGGCGTCATATCAATGAGGTAGGTATTGCCCGCGGTGGCCAGATACGACTCCGCGCCCATGGTGACGATGAGTCCATTCTGCGTGCGCGGCGCATCCACGCCGGTGAGAGCGGTGCGGTATTCCAGCCAGTAGCTGTGCGTGGCATCGCGCGCGATGTGGATGGCATATTTCTTCCCCGCCTCCAGTGTGCCCTGATCAAACGCGTGGAGCCGGTAGGTACCCGAAGCCCCCGGCGTCGTGATGTCCTCGTCCGTGAGCCAGCCGAGCGCGTACTTCCAGTAGGTGCCGGCATCGCGGTCCGGCGGCAGCACCGCGGCCTCACCGTCCTTCCAGCCCTGAAGGTCGAAGACGTTGGCGTATTTGTTCTCGTAGTAAGTGCCGCGCATGAGCGGCGCGGCGAACGTGGCGCGGCTCCAGCCCCATGCGTGGCTCAGGCCGAGGTTGTGCCCTATCTCATGGGAGAGCACCTGGAAGAGCCCGCCATACATGCCTTTGCCAAAGGCCAGCCCCTGCGCCTGCCGGCCCGTATTGGGAATCCAGCCGACTGCGCCGAGATCGAGGTCGTAGTTGTCGGTGTCATACATCGCGGGATTCGCCGTGGTCAGCCCCACCTGACGCGCCCGGGCCCGGATGTCATCGAGGATGGAACCCGGCTCATGCCAGCGGGTGATCTTGCTTGCGGGGCTGTCCGCATCCAGCGGCTGCTGGTA
The DNA here is from genome assembly GCA_031429155.1 of Verrucomicrobiota bacterium. Classification (GTDB taxonomy): domain Bacteria; phylum Verrucomicrobiota; class Verrucomicrobiia; order Verrucomicrobiales; family V1-33; genus V1-33. The sequence goes on from JANOZA010000034.1 coordinate 8,042, forward strand.
GTAAGTGTAGCTCACGCCCATGTCAATTTCCGGCAGCACCGTGAACTCCAGCGTGCATTTCCCATACGACTGCTGCGCCATGAACGCACTCATCTGCGCGGTGAGCGTGCCGTTCGCGATGTCCCCCCAGTGCGAGAGAATGCCCTCGGGACTAGGCACATCCGACGGCCCCGCAAGGTCCGTGAAGCGCACGGGAATGATGAGCACTTTCTTGTGCCCGGTGCTCCATGTGGCACGCGGCGGTTCCGCGGCACGGCAGGGGAGGAGGAAGGCAAGGAACAGGGTAAAAAGAGTGGTCGCGAGGTGTCTGGTCATAGCGCCGCCAAGCTCGTCCCGCCTGGCTGTCTCACAATGGAACCAAGGTGGTAGCAGTCGCCTCTACCGCTCCGCCAGCGCCTCCAGAGCGCGCAGGGTGGCGGCGGTGCGGCCTTCGACGCCGAGTTTCTCGAAGATGTGATTGGTGTGCTTCTTCACCGTGCCGAGGCTGATGTCGCAGATGGTGGCGATGTCAGCGTTGCACTTGCCCTGCGCCATCCAGAGCAGGACTTCGGCTTCGCGCGGGGAAATGCCGAGCTTCTCCAGCGGCGCGGCGTTGTCGAAGTTGGGCACGAACTTCTGCTGCTGCGTGTGGCGCTGGAGGCGGGTGCGCACGGCGTCGAGGAGTTCCCTGCTGTCCGCGGGCTTGGCGAGGTAATCATCGGCGCCGAGCGACATGCCGCGGCGGAGGTCGGGCATGTCGCCTTTCGCCGTGAGGAAGATGAACGGCAGCGAGGCCGTGGCGACATCGGTGCGGATGCGGGCGAGCACATCATAGCCATTGAGGCCGGGCATCATGATGTCGCAGAGGATGAGGTCAGGCTTTTCTGCGCACAGCAGTTCGAGGCCGGATGCGCCATCGGCGGCGCTGCGCACGCGGTAGCCTTCGATCTCCAGAATCTGCGCGATGTTCCGCCGCAGGCTGGCGTTGTCTTCGATGAGGAGAATGGTCGTCATGACAGGGGAATGCTGGCGGTCGCCGTGGTGCCGCGACCTGGGGTGCTTTCGATTTTAAACGTGCCGCCGTGCAGCGACGCACAGCGTTGCGCGATCGCGAGGCCGAGTCCGGTGCCGGGCGCATCGCCGACATTCGCGCAGCGGTGGAACGGATCGCACACGTGCGGCAAATCCTCCGGCGGGATGCCGATGCCTTCGTCGCGCACAGTGAAGAGGACGCGCTGCTCTTCCACCGCCGCTGTCAGCGTCACCGGCTGGCCGGGCGCGGAATACTTCACGGCATTCGAGAGCAAGTTGTCAAGAATGCTGACGAGCAATGCGGCATCGAGCGTCGCGTCCTGGTCCGGCGCGGTCACGTTGATGCTGCTGCCGGGCGCGGCGGTCATGGCTTTGTGTGCGATGTCTTCGCAGAGTGCCTTCACATTCACCGGCGCGGGAGCACAGGCGTGTTTGCCGGATTCCATGCGGCCGAGCAGGAGGATGCGCTCGACCATGTCGTTCAAGTGCCGGGTGTTGTCGCGCATCTCGCGGAGCACTTCAGCGCGGCGCTCCGGCGTGAGGTGCGCGGCGTATTGATCCAGCAGATCCGTGCCCGACAGAATGATGCCCAGCGGCGTGCGGAACTCATGCGAGACGCTCTGCGTGAAGTAGCGCTGCTGGCGCAGGACTTCCTGCTCTGCGGCCAGAGCGGTGCGCAGTTTTGCCGCCCGCCCCGCCAGCGCAGCGAGAACCAGCAGCGGCACGGCGCTCAACCCCGCGGCGAGAAACGCCAGCCACGGGGCTGGCGCGCCGTATTCTCTGCTGAAGTGAGGGCCGCGCTGAATGCTGGCGGTCCATTCGGTGCCGCTCTCGCGCATGGTAGCGCGCAGCGCGCCATCCGGCAGTGGCGCACCGGCGACCAGCGGTGTGGCGGAAAGCACGGCATCGCGCAGCAGCGGCAGCGTATCGTTGCGGCAGAGGGCCGCGGTATTGACCCAGCCGGCGATATAACCGCGAGGCTCACGCTCGCGGGGTCTCACCACGGGCAACAGGACGACCAGCCGGTGCCCGTCCTCCGCGACGCTCTGCAGGGGGAACAACATCTGTGCGACCATGACTTTCATGGCTTCCACGGCGCCCGCACCCGCCGGGGGGGCGTTAGCGGAATGCGGCACGGGATCGGGCGCGGGGGCCTTCGTTGGAGCGGCCACCTTCGGCGGCGGGCTTGCCGCCAGCGCGGCGGCGACCGCCGGGTTGTCGGCGAGATCATCGCCGATGCCAGGCACCGGCGCACGCTCATCGGATTTCCACCGCAGGATGGCCCGTCCGTCCACCTGCTCCGCATAGCCGTAAGCGATGAGGTAAGGGAGCTTCTCCTTCCAGTCCGCGGCGGGCACTATCTGTTCCCTGGCCAGGGCCGCCGGATCGCGTTCGCGCGCCTGTGTCCGCAGGACTCCGAGAAAGTAAGCATTCCGCCCAAAGCTCGCCTCCAACTGCTCCTGCAGCACCTGCGCGCTGGTCTGGAAGAGCCGCTCATCTTTCTCCCTGGCATCGCGCCACGTCACCACCGCCAGCCACGCCGGCACGAGGGCAAACACGAGCGCCAGCGCGGCCAGCCAGCGCGGGTGTTGGGTCCAGCGGGGGAATTTCATCATCCACATCTTACATGGTTCAAAGCCAATGGAAATACCACCTCAGGAGTAGCGGCCACGGCGTCAGGGAGCAGCCGTGATCCAATTGCCTCCGCCCGCCGGCAGTGCCAAGGGCAACCCGGGGACGGGGATTTCCCGCACGGCGTGTCCCGCGCTGTCGTATTCGATGAACGAAGCCCCGGCGAGTTGGCCGGAAAGCGCGCCGCGTCCGGCAGGGCGGATTTCAAGGGTGCAGCCGTCCGCAGAGCCGCCAAGGGCGGAAATATCGTGGCCGGATTCCAGCGGCCCGCCGTCGGGAGCTGCGATCGTGCCGGCGCTGAGATGCGGGCCGGGGGAACGCAGAGTGGTGAAGGCTTCCCACAAATTGCTGCCGCCGCCGGCGACGGGTGTGTGGCTGAACATCCATGGCTGCACCGTGCGGCTGCCGCGATGCACGGTGACGATCACATTCTGCCGGTCGGCAGCGCGGAGGCGGAGTTTCAAAGTGAGGCGCGGCGTCTGCTGCGGCGCGACTTTCACAGTGGCCACACTGCGAGCCCGCGGCCAGGTCGCCGTGGCGTGAAGACGATAGGGCACCCACGCCCGGCCGTGATCCCCCCAGCCGCCGCCCCAGGGATTCACGACGAGAAAGGCGCCACGTTCGCAGTCGGCGAGGGTCACCTGGCCGTCACCGGTGATGTCGGCGTCCGTGGTGATTCTCCCGTCGCTGTTGGCGTCATAGCCGAATTCCCGGCTGTAACCGGCATAGACCATCGCGTGCCCGGGACCGGTGCGGCCCCACTCGCTGACGAACTTTCCCGGCGGCGGCACAGCAGGGGGGGCCGGACGCGCCCCGGGCACTTTTGACCTGGGCGGATCATAGAGTGACGGCACCGCTTTCAGCACCGCGCCTTTGATCTGAAAATCGCACGCCACCGGATGACCGTCCGCGAGCAACCGCTGCACGCGCGACACATCCGCTGCCGTCGTCACCGGAAGAATCTGCCAGCTCTCCACACGATGCTGCATGGCGCGGAGGTAGCGGTCGTAGCCATGCATCAGCGTGCGGCTGTAATCAGGGCAGTCAGCCAGCAGCGGCACGCCGCACTGCTGCGCGGTGATCCAGCCGTCCACGACATGCGAGCGGCCCGACTGCTCCCCCACCAGCAGCGAGTAGGCGAAGTAAGGAGAGAAGCGCCGCAGAACCGGCGACGGCCCGGCATCGGGACGCTGATTCCACTCTGTGGAAAACAAATAGTAGAGCGCCGTCTGCTGCGAACAGGAGAAGCCCTGCTGGCGCGTCACCGGCGGAAATCGCGGGCTCCGCGAAAGGTCTATGAACGGCGGCCCCCCTGATCCCGCAACGCTGCCGGAGCCAGGCTGCGCACAGCCGGAAAGCAGCAACGCAGCGACGAATAAGAGAAGAAGAGGAACACGCATCGGCTCTCACCTGAGCATGGGCCTGCCAACTGTCCAGCGCCCCAGGCCGTCGGTGTCCCGCCATGTTGACAACGCGACCGCCCGCCTGTTGTCTCGCCCCCTTTTCCCATGAGCACTGGAGCCGATCCCATCATTTGCCGTTCGACACGCTGGTACCACATCCGCCGCATTCCCATGCTGGCGCTCGTGTTCGGTTACTGCATCTGGTTCATCTACGACTGGCAGGTCGGCTATCCGAAGGCCCGCGACGGGCAGACGGAGTTGAAGCGGCTAATGGAGGTGAAGGGGAAAGACAAAGTAGCGGAGGCGGAAGCTGAGTATGCCGTGATCGCGAAAGAAAAAGGCTGGCCGGAAAAAGTGGACGTGACCAAGAACTACGACTGGCTCATCAAGTGGGAGCAGCCGGGCTTTGCCCTCCTCACCGGCGTCGGCGGGCTGCTGATGCTCTATTTTTACATCCGCACCACGCGCGGCGCACTGCGCGCGGATGAGACCAGCTTTACCACCGCCGACGGCCAGCATGTGCCGTTTGCCAGCGCCTTCCGCATTGACCGTCGCAAGTGGGACCACAAGGGCCTCGCCTACGTCTTTTACAAAGACTCCAAAGGAGCCGAGAAACGCGCCGTGATAGACGACCTCGTTTTCGGCGGAGCGGTGAAGGTGCTGGATCGTCTGCAGGCAAACTTCCAGGGCGAGGTCATTGACCTTGAGAAAAAGGCGGCTCCCGCCGAGCCGGAAACGAAAGACGAGACGGAGAAGGCACCGGTCGCCGCAGAGACTCCGCAGTCCTGATTCCCGGCCGAAAAACAACTGGCCCGCGCGGAACCGGCCCGTATGGGAAGCGCATGATTCGCCGCTTCTTTCTATCCTTGGCCCTCACTGCAACGCTCGCCGCGCAGGACGAGGGATTCACTCCGCTGTTCAATGGCAAGGATCTCACCGGCTGGGTGAATGTGAACTGCGCCCCGGAAACCTGGACGGTGAAAGAGGGCATGCTGCACTGCGATGGAGTGCCCACCGGAGCGCTGCGCACCGTGCGGCAGTATGAGAACTTCATTCTCGACCTGGAGTGGCGGCACCTCAAGCCCGGCGGCAATGCCGGTGTCTTCATCTGGGCCGGTCCGCTCTCTGCGCCGGGCCAGCCCTTTCTGCGCGCCGTCGAAGTCCAGGTTCTGGATCACGGCTACGGCCAGAGTAAGTCGCACACCACGCACGGCGATGTCTTTCCCATCCACGGCTCCAGCATGAAGCCCTTCGGCAGGCACAACGGCCAGCGCAGTTTCCCGTCGGAAGAGCGGAGCAAACCCTCGCCGGAATGGAATCACTACCGCATCACCTGCCAGGACGGAGTCCTGAAGCTCGCGGTGAACGGCAAGGAGGTCAGCGGCGGCGAAGACTGCACCTGGCGCAAAGGCTACCTCGCACTCGAAAGCGAAGGCGGCACCGTGGACTGGCGAAACGTCCGGATCAAGGAACTCCCCGGCGGCAAAGCCACGCCCGAGCAGACCGCGCCCGTCTGGGACGGCAGCGTGAGCCTTTACGATGGCCGCAGTCTGAAAGGCTGGACCGCCTCCGCCGAACCCGCCTCCGACTGGCATCCTGACGACTGGGAACTCGCCACCTCAGGCAAAGGCGGTACGCTCACCCTCGACAAAAAGCCCGGCGACTTCCGGCTCCAGTTCGACGTCCGCATGGACAGCAAGGACGCCGATGTGCCCCTGCCGGTCTGCCTCAACGGCCAGCCGCTCCCTGGCAAAGTCACCGGCAAGTGGACGCGATACCTCGTCACCCGCAGCGGCACGCGGCTTTCCTGCAATGTCGAAGGCACCGACGGCGCAGTCACTGCCATCGCCGAAGGACCGGTCACCATTTCCCTCAAGTCGGCTGCGGCCCTGAAAGTCGCGAGCCTTTACCTCAAAGAGTGAGGCTTTCGCGTCACGGCGCTCCCGCCGCAATGGCCTCGGGCTTGAGCACGCCGATGTAAGGCAGGTTCCGGTAGCGACCATTGTAGTCGAGCCCGTAGCCGACGACGAACTCATCGGCGATTTCAAATCCGACATAGTCCGCCTCCACGGCGCAGGCGCGCTGTTTCGTTTTTTGCAGCAGCACGCAAATGCGCACACTCGCCGGCGAACACTCCGCCGCCAGCTTTTCGCGGATGGCGTGCAGGGTGCGGCCGCTGTCGAGAATATCATCGAGCAGGATCACATGCCGCCCGTTCAAATCCGGCAGCCGGTTCTGCAAAAACGTCACCGTGCCGCTGCTCTCCGTACCGCCATGATAGCTGGCCACGGAGATCGTCTCGATGCGCAGCGGCAACTGCACGCGCCGCAGCAGATCGGCCATTAGAATCAGCCCGCCCTGGAGGATCGCCACCACCGTCAGTTCTTTGTCCGCGTAGTCCCGCATGATGTCGCGGGCCATGCCGTCAAGCCGGCTGAGGATCGTGGTCTCGTGATGTAGGACGCTGGCGATGTCGTTTTGCATGAGGGGAGAAGAAGTAATCGGTGGTCACCAATCGGTAATCGGTTTTGAGTGCTGGCGGCTTCCACCGATCACTGAATACCCAAAACCGCAACCCCATGGACCTCGCCCACCTCCGCCAGGATTACAAAAAGCACAGCCTCGACATCGCGGATGCCGCCGCGGATCCGTTCGCGCAGTTTCACCAGTGGTTTGGCGAAGCCCGCGCTGCGGAAATCATCGAGCCCAACGCCATGATCCTCGCGACCGCAGATGCCACCGGGCAGCCCTCGTCACGCACCGTGCTGCTCAAAGCCCTCGACGCCCGCGGATTCACTTTTTTCACCAGCTACCTCAGCCACAAAGCCGCCGCCCTCACCGCCAATCCCCGCGCAGCCATCACGTTTTTCTGGAAAGAACTGGAGCGCCAGGTGAACATCACCGGCACCGTCGAGCGAACCAGCGCAGAGGAGAGCGACGACTACTTCAACGTCCGCCCCTACGGGAGCCAAATCGGTGCGCACGCCAGCATTCAAAGCAGCGTCATCCTTTCGCGACAGTGGCTCGAAGACCGCTGCGCCGAACTCCGCACTCAATATCCCGAAGGCACCGTCCCCCGCCCTGACACGTGGGGTGGCTTCCGGCTCATCCCCCAAACCATCGAGTTCTGGCAGGGCCGCCCCAGCCGCCTGCACGACCGGCTTTGCTACTCGCGGGAGGCAGCGGGATGGAGATTGGAGCGGCTGAGCCCCTGAGCCTGCGGGGCTCCGGCTTGACATAATCTTTACAAGGTCCGCCCAGGCAAACTCCAGTTCGCCCGTTATGCTCCGTGTATGAATACTCCAATTCTCCTCCGCCTCCTTTGGCTCGTCCTCGCCGCCTTGATCCCATCTCTATCGGCCGCCACCATCGCCGAACGCCGGGCGGAAGCAGACAAAGCCATGCAAGCCGGCAACTGGAACGACGCGCTCAAGACCTGGCGCGAGATCCTGCCGCTTCCGGAAAACACCGGCGTGAATGTCGCCGGCGATCTGGGCAAGGCCATCCAGTGCCTCAGCAATCTCAACCAATGGGAGAAGTGGGATGCGCTCGTGGAAGACACGGTGAAGACACACCCGGGCGACTGGATTCTCCTGCGCGATGCAGGCCTGCATTATCAAAGCACGCAGATGTGGGGCACCATCGTCAGCGGGGAATTCCAGCGCGGGCAGCATCAGGGCGGCAAGCGCGTCGGCAGCGCGGATCGGGACCGCGTGCGCAGTCTGCAACTCTTTGAGCAGGCGATGAAAGCGATGGAGGCCGCCGACGCCAAAGTGGGGGATCGCATTGCCTTCTACATCGGCTTCGTCAACTCCGTCAGTGCCCGTGAGGCTTGGGAACTGCAGGCGCTGACCGACCTGACGAAGCTGCCGGACTACGAGGAATACCAGGGTTACTATGGCCGCGGGCGCTGGCGCGTGGCCGGCTATCAAGGCTCGGGCCGTGGCGCACCGGTGGATGAAAAGGGCCAGCCAGTTTTCCATCAGGTGCCGGAGTCATGGGCTGCGGCCAAGTCCGACGGAGAGCGATTCCGCTGGCTCCTCGAACAGTGGGGGAAACTCACCCCAACCTCCCGGCTGGAAGCGGACCTCATGTTCGCGCGCTGGCTGCGGGGCGAGTTCGACGTGCAGACCATCGCCCAGTACTGGCGCGCACCGGAGGACGACGACGCCCGGCAGGACGGACTGCTCTCACTGCACACGCTCAAGGAAAATGAAACCATCGCCCGCCTCGCCACCGGCGTGCAAAGGTTCACTCTGCCGGATGAATTCAATTTCGTCGCCATTACCGAGCGCGTCTTCAAAAGCGACCCATCGCGTTACAACACCTGGGGCAATAATGCCGCGGAGGAACTCGCGGACATTTTCCGCAACCGTCGCCAGTACGAGCGGGCCGCCGCCATTTATAAAGAGGCGCTGGAGCGGCCCGATCCTTCGGTGTCGAAGGATGTCCGCGCAGCGTGGCAGACGAGGCTGGATCAAATCGTGAAGAACTGGGCGCGCTTCGACGGCTCGTCCACGCAGGTGCCTGGCACCGGCGCGAAGTTCGGCTTCGTCTTCCGCAACGGCACGCACGCCTCGCTCACGGCGCGGAAGGTGAAGTTCACCGACCTGCTCGCGGACACGAAGGCTTATCTGAAAGCGAATCCCGAATCGCTCGACTGGCAGAAGGTGAATGTCGGCAACATCGGCTACCAGATCGCGGAGAAGAACATGGCGAAGTATCTCGGCGACGAAGTGGCGAAGTGGGAACTCGATCTCCAGCCGCGCAAAGCGCACTGGGACCGGCGCATGGACATCACCACGCCGCTGCAAACCGCGGGCGCTTACTTCGTCGAGGCCGCGCTCAAGGACGGCAATAAAGTCGGCTGCATCGTGTGGATCACGGACACGGCCATCGTTTCCAAGCAGGGCATGGACGAGCAGCAGTACTTCGTCGTGGATGCCAAAACCGGAGCGCCGGTGGCGAAGGCGAACATGGAGTTCTTCGGCTACTACCAGCAGCACCTCGACAACAAACAGCGGACCGGCAAACGCTACGCCAACATCCTCACGCGCAACTTCGCTGAGTTCACCGACGCCAGTGGGCAGTTCTTCGCGGACGCCAAACTGCTGCGCGACACGCAGAACAACTACCAGTGGCTCATCACCGCCACCACGCCGGAGGGGCGTTTCGCCCATCTCGGATTCCAGAACGTGTGGTTCCGGGGCAAGCAGGACCAGGAATGGAATCAGCGGAAGGTTCACCTCATCACCGATCGCCCCGTCTATCGCCCAGGCCAGGAAGTGAAATGGAAAGCCTGGGCTCGGCTGGCGAAGTATGATTCGCCGGAGGACAAGTCGGAGTTCGGCGACACCAAATTCAGCGTCCGCATCTGGGATCCCAAAGGAGAAAAAGTCGTCGAGAAAGAACTGACCACCGACAAGTGGGGCGGTCTCGCAGATGTGCTGAAGCTGGAGGAGGGCGCGACGCTCGGCGTGTATCGTGTCGAGATTGTTCACCACTTCGAAAGCTTCCAGCAGCAGGGCACCTTCCGCGTGGAGGAATACAAGAAGCCGGAGTTCGAGGTGAAGGTGGACGCGCCCACTGATCCCGTAATGCTCGGCGAGAAGGTCACGGCGAAAATGACGGCCACGTATTATTTCGGCGCGCCGGTGGTGAACGCGAAGGTGAAATACAAAGTGCAGCGCAGCGCGCACACCGCCCGCTGGTATCCATATCGTTCGTGGGACTGGTTTTACGGCCCCGGCTACTGGTGGTTCGGCTATGACTACGACTGGTATCCCGGCTTCCGTGTCTGGGGCTGCCGCGCGCCGACCTGGTGGTGGTGGCCACAGCAGCACGACCCGCCGGAGGTCGTTCTGGAAAGCGAAGGCGCCATCGGTCCCGACGGCAAACTGGAGATCGTCATTGATACCTCCCTGGCCAAAGAACTCCACGGCGACGAAGACCATCGCTATGAAATCAGCGTAGAGGTGACCGACGAAAGCCGCCGCACCATTCTCGGCAGCGGTCAGGTGCTGGTCGCCCGCCGTCCTTTCTCCGTCACGACTTGGA
>JANOZA010000035.1:0-10844 GCA_031429155.1 Verrucomicrobiota bacterium
GGCGTGCCGGATGCGGGCGGGTCGCTGCACACGAATTTCTCGCTCGATGCGGACGGCGAATATCTCGCGCTGGTCGCGCCGGATGGCGTTACGGTAGCGGCGGAGTTTGCGCCTTTTCCGCCGCAGCGGGAGGATGTGAGCTACGGGGTTTCCCGGCAGCGACTTGAACTTATCGCACCGGGCGCGACGGGCCGCGCAGTGGCGGCTTCGGCGACGGTGACGGGTGACTGGCATGGCGGCGCGCCGTTTGCCGACTCTACGTGGACAGCGGTGGTGAACGGCATTGGCTACAACCGCACGGACCAGCCGGTGGTGAACATTCCCTCGCCGGAGGCAGCGGCCTACGTGGTGCCGGCGAATACGACCGGCAATCAAAACTACGGCGGGACGCTGGGTATGGATTTCTCCGTGGAGCGGGCCATCAGCATCACGGCGCTGGGCGCGTTCGATTCAGGAAGTGATGGCTTTGCGCAGCCGATCCGGGTGCAGCTTTGGACGCGGAATGAGAACAGCACGCCGGATAATTTTGCCGACGACACCGGTCTCGCCGTGCTTGCCGATCTGACGTTCAGCACGGCGAATCCCGGCCAGGCGGACGGCGGCAGCCGCTTCATCGCGCTGACGGCACCGCTCACCCTGCCGGTGGGCACCTACACCATCGTCGCGTGGGGCTATGGGGATGCGGAACTCAATGGCAATGCCGGTGGAGTTGCCGCGCCGTGGACGACAAATCCGGGCAGCGACAGCATCACATTCGATGGCGCCGGGCGCTACGGCCCAGCGGGCGCTTGGCCGGGCAATCTGGATGGCGGGCCTGTGAATCGCTATGCCGCAGGCACTTTCAAGTTTCTCACGGCGCCTGCGGACCTGCGGCACACGGCCTATCAGGTATCAACGGGCACCGTTGGAAACCAGAGCTATGGCGCGCCGCTGGGCATGGACTTCAATGCCACACGCACTATTCGCGTGCTGTCGCTGGGAGTGTTCGACAGTGGCAGCAACGGTCTCAGCAGCACAATCACGGCTCAACTGTGGCGGCGGAATGAGAACGGCACGCCCGGCGTTTTCACTGACGACACCGGCAGTGCGCTGCTGGCTTCGCAGACGTTCACTCCGGCGGATCCGGGCACGCTCGTGGGCGGCAGCAGATTCAAGCCGCTCGCCGTGCCGCTCGATCTCGCGCCGGGCGCCTACACCATGGTCGCCTACGGTTACAGCACGGCCGAGCCGAACGGAAATCTCGGTCTCGGAGCAGCCTCGTGGACTACCGATGGCGGCATGGGCGGGGCGGTGCAGTTCGTCGGCGGCTCGCGCTATGGAGCAACGAATGGCACTTTTCCCAACTCAGTGGATGCCGGCCCGGCCAACCGCTACGCTGCGGGCACGCTGCAATACTTTGACGGCAGCGATCCGCTCATCGCGACGAGCATGGACACGGCAATGTTCGGCGTTTCGCCGGGCGCTTACTTTCGGCTGCCCTTCAATGTGATGGATGCGGCCTCGGTGGGTTCGCTGGAACTGGAGATGGCGTGGGACGACGGTTTCGCAGCGTGGCTGAACGGAGTGCCGCTCACCTCGCGGCGTGCGCCGGCGGTGTTGTCGGCGACTTCGACCGCCACCGCAGCAGGCTCGGCCGTGGAAGGCATTCCGCTGCCGGCAGCAGGACTCGCGACGGGCGGGAATGTGCTCGCCATTCACGGCCTCAATGTGGCGGCGAATGATGGGGACTTTCTCAGTCGTGCGCGGCTCACCGGCATCGGCGCGGCGGCGCAGTCGCTTTACTTCACGGTGCCGACTCCGGGTGGCCCGGAGGGCAGCGGTGTCAGCGGTTTCGTGGAGCCGGTCGTTTTCAGTGTGCCGCATGGATTCTACACGACGCCATTCTCCGTGACGCTCACGACCCCGACGCCGGGAGCGGAAATCCGCTACACTACCAACGGCAGCGGGCCGGTCGCGACGAGCGCGCTTTACACGGCCCCGATCCCCATCAGCGCGACGACTCCGTTGCGCGCTGCGGCCTTCCTTCCGGGCCAGGAGGAGTCGCCCTCGAACACTGTGACGTATCTTTTCGCAGACCAAATCGTGACGCAGCCAGCCGCGCCTCCGGGCTATCCGGTTTCATGGAATGCCATCGCCGCCGACTACGGCATGGAGGACAACACCGCGGAACTCGCCGCCATCCTCGGCCAGCCGGCAGGCACGCCGCTCGCCACGCTGCGCACACTTTTGAAGACCTCGCTTCAGTCTCTGCCGGCGATGTGCGTGACCACGGCGATCGGAGACATGTTTGATCCGGCGACGGGCATTTATCCGAATCCATCCGGGCGCGGCGACCTCTGGGAAAAGCCCTGCAGCGCCGAGCTGATCCCTGCGCCAGGCAGCACGGAGGCGGGATTTCAGATCAATGGCGGCATCCAGGTGATGGGGCTGACGTCGCGCAATCTCACCGTGAATCCGCGCCTGCCGCTGCGCGTTATTTTCTCCCGCCGCTTCGGTCCGCCGTCGCTGCACTATCCGCTCTACCCGGGTAATCCGGTGACGCGGTTCGACAGCATCGCGCTGCGAAACAACACCCGGGATAACTTCGGCAATGATCCCAACGGCACCTACATCCGCGACCAGTGGACGAAGGAAATGCAGGCCGCGATGGGGGTGCCGGCGAGCAGCGGGCGCTTCGTCCATCTCTTCATCAACGGCCTCTACTGGGGTCTCTACAATCCCACTGAACGGCCCGACGGGGACTTCTGCGAGGAGCATCTCGGGGGCCCGGCTGATGAATGGGACAGCATCACGCTCTGCTGCCCTAATCGAGTGAAGAGCGGGACCATTACGAAGTGGCAGGAGTTGATGACCCTCTGCACGCAGGGCTTCGAGACGGACGCGAAGTATCAGTCTCTCATGGGCAACAACCCCGACGGCACGCGGAATTCGGCAGCCGAGGTCATTGTGGACATGGATAATCTCATCGCGTTTCTGGTCAGCGGCTATTATCACGCCAGCGGCGACTGGCCGGGGAATTTCTATGCCATGCGCCGCCGCGGATCGCTGAGCACGGGCTGGAAATTTGTGACGTGGGACAGCGATATCGGGCTGGGCTGGGGGAACCCTGGAGCGGACAAGTCCGCGACAGACGGCGGAGCATGGTGGGTGAACTCGCCGGGGCAGATTGATACCGCGCTGCGCGCGCATCCCGAGTATCGTCTGCGGGTCGGCGATGCGGCGCAGCGTCATTACTTCAACGGAGGCGTCTGCACCCCGGCGAACGCCGCTGCTCGCTGGACGCAGATCGCTGCAGTGGTGCAGCCGGCTATCGGGGCGGAGGGTGCGCGCTGGGGCGACGCCCGCAGCCCGCTCGGCACGCTGACGCGCTGGCAGTCGAATCGCGATTTCTATCCCGCCTCCTGGTTTCCCGTCAGGACCACGACCGTGCTGAACCAACTGCGCACGCGGGGCTTGTTCCCGGCGGTGAATGCGCCGGTGCTCAACCAGCACGGCGGGGCGGCGCTCCCGGGCTTCGCGATGACGATGACCGCGAGCGGTGCGATCTACTACACGCTCAATGGCACCGATCCCCGTCTTTGGGGCGGAGCGGTGCGTCCGGGGCTGACGGCCTACAGCGCTCCGGTGTCCCTGAATGCCACCACGACCGTGAAGGCCCGCGCGCTGAGCGGCGGCGTGTGGTCAGCGCTCACGGAAGCAACGTTTCTCATCTCTCCGCCGGCCAGCGCCGCGAATCTCGTGATCAGCGAACTGCACTATAATCCCGCCGGTGAAGATGATGCGGAGTTTATCGAACTGATGAACACCAGTGCCGGCACGATTGACCTGAGCGGCGTCCGCTTCACCGCGGGCCTCGATTTCATCTTTACCGCCGGCACCACACTCTCAGCCGGCGCGCGCATCCTCGTGGTGCGGAACCTCGCGGCTTTCACGGCGCTCCACGGCGGCGGGCTGAATGTGGCGGGCGTATTCCAGAGTCTTACCAACCTCGACAATGGCGGCGAACACCTCACCCTGCTCGCCGCAAACAGCGGCGTCATCGCCGACTTCACTTTTGACGACGACGCGCCCTGGCCCAACGACGCCGATGGCAACGGCTACAGCCTCACCTTGATCAATCCCGCCGCCCACCCCGACTACGACAGCCCGCTGAACTGGCGCGCGAGTTCCACACTCAACGGCACCCCCGGCGGCACCGACGCCACCACTTTCACGGGCAATCCCCATGCCGACGCTGATGCCGACGGGCTCTCCGCAAGGCTCGAATACGCCCTCGGCACCAGCGACGCGGACGGATCCAGCGGTCCCGGCGCGCTTCGCTGGGACGCGGACACCGGCACCGCATTGCTGGATCGCTCGCTCACGGCGGATGATGCTGTCGTCGTTCTGGAGGCCAGCAGCGATCTGTCCGGCTGGAGTGCCACGTGGATGATGACGCGGAGAGAACGGCTGGCCGATGGCCGCGAGGAAATGCGCTTCGCTCCTCCGCCGGGTTCTCCTCCACGGGTATTTCTGCGGGCCCGGCTTCAGTGAAGCCGGATCGCGTCAGCAGTCCGTCCGAGCCGGTATTGCCCCTGCCTCTTTCACACCTTGACCGCCTGGACTGACCAGTTACCCTCCGCGCCCCATTTGACCCGCTTTTCGCCGCATGGATTACCAACATACCCTCGCCAAACCTGCCACTCTTGCCGGCACTTCCCTCCACACCGGCGGGGCGGTGACGCTGACCATGAAGCCGGCTCCGACCGGTCATGGCATCAAATTCCGCCGCATGGATCTTGAGGATCAGCCATTCATCACGGCGAGCGTGGACAAAGTGCAGATGGTGGAACGGGCGACGACTCTCGCCGAGGGCAGCGTGAAAGTGCATACCGTCGAGCACGTCATCTCGGCGCTGGCGGGCATGGGCGTGGACAATGCGCTCATCGAAATGGACGCCAACGAGCCTCCCATCGGCGATGGTTCGGCGCGAGCCTACGTGGAGTGCATCAAGGCAGCCGGCATCGTGAAGCAGGACGCATTGCGCAGCGTTTACGAAGTCCGGGAACCGCTGCACATCGAAACGGCCGGCGGCAGCCTGTTGACGATCGTGCCCGACAAGAAGTTCCGTATTTCCTGCACCAACGTGGGGCCGGACGGGCGCTACACGCAGTTTTACAGCACGGAGATCACGCCGGCGATTTACGAAAAGGAGATCGCTGGAGCGCGGACGTTCGTTTTTTACGAGGACGTGAAGGGCCTGCTCGACAAGGGGCTCATCAAAGGCGGCAGTCTGGAGAATGCGGTCGTCATCCGCGGCGAGACGGTGATGAGCCGCGAGCCGCTGCGCTTCAAGGATGAGTTCGTGCGGCACAAGATTCTCGACATCATCGGCGACCTCATGCTCTGCGGCCGCCGCATCATGGGCCACGTCATCGCCGTGAAGCCCGGTCACGGCCCGAACACGGAAATGGCCCGCCGGCTCAAGGCCGAGCACGCGCGGATGCTCAGCATGGTGCCGAGCGGCGTGAACATTCCCACCGGCGAGGGCGTTCTCGACGTGAACGAAATCATGCGCATTCTGCCGCACCGGTATCCATTCCTGATGGTGGACCGCATCGTGGGATTTGAAGGTGAGAACAAGTGCACGGGCGTGAAGGCAGTGACGATCAACGAACCGTATTTCCAGGGGCACTTCCCGGGGCACCCGGTGATGCCGGGCGTTCTTCAGGTGGAGGCCATGGCCCAGGTGGCGAGCATTCTCATGCTCCGCCGCCCGGAGAATCAGGGGAAGATTGGTTACTTCATGAGCGCCAACGAAGTGAAGTTCCGCAAGCCCGTCGTCCCTGGAGACACGCTCTTCATTGAGGCCGAAATTCTCAAAGTGAAACGCAGCATCGGTGTCGCCCGTGGACGCTGCATCGTGAACAACGAAGTCGTGAGCGAGAGCGAGCTTATGTTCAGCCTGCTCGACCGGTAGTAATAAAACGGGGAAATGAGAACCGCGGATAACACGGATAACATGGATGTTCAGATGGTAATCACTAAAGAAGGCGTCCTTGCATCCAATGGGGTATTTATCCGTGTCATCCGCGTTATCCGCGGTTCTTATTCCGGAATTTGATTCAGCATGGAAAAGTTTACCTCACTCCCCGGCTTCCGCGATTTCTATCCCGACCTCTGCGCGGTGCGAAACTACGTCTTCGCCGCATGGCGCGACGTGGCGCGGCGTTATGGGTTCGTGGAATACGAGATCCCCGTGCTGGAACCGACGGCACTTTATAAGCGCAAGAGCGGCGACGAAATCGTGAAGCAGCTTTTCCATTTTGAGGACGGCGGAGAACGTGAGGTCGCCCTGCGCCCGGAGACGACTCCATCGCTCGCCCGCATGGCCGCAGCTCGGCAGCGCGACTACCGCAAGCCGATGAAGTGGTTTCAGATCGGCGCGTGCTTTCGCTACGAGAAGCCGCAGAAGGGCCGGGGGCGCGAGTTCTACCAGTTCAACTGCGACATCCTCGGCGAGAAGAGCAGTGCCGCGGACGCCGACCTCATCGCCCTGGCCATAGATGTGATGCTTGGACTCGGATTCCGCGCTGGTGATTTTCGTGTGCGCCTCAGCGACCGGAATGCGTGGGGAGATTTCCTCCGCCGCGAAAACGTGAGCGAGGAATCCACCGCAGCGTTTCTCCAGGTCATAGACAAACTGGAGCGCGAGAAGGAAGAAGTCACGGCTGCGAAGCTCGTGGAACTGGGCACATCGCTGGAGGCTGTGCGCGCTTTCATTTCAAGCAAAGCTGCCGGCTATGCACCGCTGGAAGCCGTCATGGCCGATCTCACCGCCCGCGGGCTGATGGAGCATGTGGAGATTGACCTCGGCATCGTCCGCGGCCTCGCCTACTACACGGGCACAGTGTTTGAAGTCTTCGACTGCGGCCGCGGCATGAGGGCCGTGGCTGGTGGTGGTCGCTACGACAATCTTTGCCAGCTCATCGGCGGCACGGACCTGCCGGCGGTCGGATTCGCCATGGGCGACATGGTCATCACCGACCTCATCCGCGAAACCCCGCACGCCAACGCTCTCATGGAGGCCCGGATCGCGGCCAGTGGAAAGCCGTCCATCTACGTCGTCACCGCGAGCCCCGCCCAGCGGGCCGCGGCGCTCTGTGCCGTGCAGACGCTGCGCGCCGCCGGCCACTCCGTGGATTTCAGCTATAACGCAGACAAAGTGGGCAAGCAGTTTCAAACCGCTGAGCAACTCGGCGCCCGGCTGGCCGTCATCTTCGGAGACGAATTCCCGCAGGTGAAAATCAAAGACCTCGCCGCCCGCACCGAGCAGGCGGTGGATGTTTCAGAGGTCGCGGCCGCGGTTATCACCGCGCTGGCACCAACTCCATGATAGAGTTGCTTTTCTGCCCTTTTCGGTATCATGGACGACCATGATAGCCACCATCGAAAAAACCCGGGACCAGCTGATGAGCCTTCCTGCCGCTGATCGCAGGGAGGTGTTGCTGGAGACTTTGGAAAGCAGTGGAGGTGAGTTTGCCGGCGACATTTTGCATGCCCTTGAGAGTGTCCACCGTGCGAACGAACTCTCCTCCGGCTCTGTGAAACCGCTGACTCGCGAGCAGGCATTTTCCCGTGCCCGCATAGCCGTTCGATGATCCTGGAGTTTCACCCGCTCTTCGCGGCTGACACGAAGAAGCTGCCCTTTATTACGATCAGAGGGAACCGGGGCAGGGACTTGGGGGGCGATTTCTCAATGAAGCAGATGAGGCGGTGGCGAGCATTGAGCGGAATCCCTTAATGGGTGGCTTCATTCACCGGACGGGGAACATCCGCCATGTGTTGCTGCCGCACTTCCCTTATGCGATCCATTACCGCGTGGCTTCGCATGACTTGGTATTCATTGTCGGCATCTACCATGGTGCGCGTGATCCTAGGATCTGGAAGGAGCGAATTTAGCAGAGGCCGCCGCCCAAAATCGCCTTGCCGCTTCCGGCACGGCAAACCAGAGTCGCCGCCCTATGTTGGATATTAAGAGCATCCGGGAAAATCCGGACCGGATCAAAGAGCGTCTCAAACTGCGCGGCGGTGAGGTGTGGAAATGCGTGGACGAAGTGCTGGCCATTGATGAGAAGCGCCGTACGGCGGAAACGGATAAGCAGCACCTTCAGTCGGAGCGAAACCGTACCAGCAAGGACATCGGCATCGCCAAAAAACAGGGACAGGACACGGCGGCCATTGAGACGCAGATGCGCGGCATTGGAACCCGCATTGATGAACTGAATCACGAAACGACCGCGCTCGACGCCTCCCAGGAAGCACTGCTCCTAAGCATTCCCAATCTCCCGCACGACGCCTGCCCTGTCGGCGCTGATGCCGAGGCGAACCCGGAAGTGCGCCGCTGGGGCACGGCTCCGGCGTTCTCCTTCCCGCCGAAGGATCACGTCACTCTGGCGAAACATCACGGGCTGGTGGACTTCGAGGCCGGCGTGAAAGTGACCGGCAGCGCGTTCGTGGTCTATCGCGGCAAAGGCGCAAAACTGGAGCGGGCGCTGATCAATTTCCTGCTCGATCTGCACACCACGCAGCACGGCTATACAGAGGTGCTGCCGCCGTTCCTTGTGAACACGGAATCACTCATAGGAACCACGCAGTTGCCGAAATTCGGTGACCAGCTCTACCACTGCCAGGAGGATAACCTCTACCTCGCGCCGACCGCCGAAGTGCCGGTGACGAATCTCCACCGGGACGAAATCGTGGATACCGCCGTGCTGCCGATTTGCTACGCCGCCTACACGCCGTGCTTTCGCCGTGAGGCCGGCGCGGCCGGAGTCGGAACCCGCGGGCTCATTAGAATGCACCAGTTCGACAAAGTGGAACTCGTGAAAATCTGCCTGCCGGAGAACAGCATGGCGGAACTGGAGAAACTGACGGCAGACGCGGAGAAAGTGCTTCAGATTCTCGGCCTGCACTATCGCACCATTGAACTCTGCACCGGCGATATTGGATTCGGCAGCGCGAAGACTTACGACATCGAAGTCTGGGCACCCGGCCAGGGAGGCTATCTGGAAGTGTCGAGCTGTTCCAACTTCGGCGATTACCAGTCCCGTCGGATGAAGCTCCGCTACAAAGATCCGGAGACGAAGAAGAATTACTTCTGCCACACGCTGAACGGTTCCGGCACCGCTCTCGCCCGGCTTTATGTCGCGCTCCTTGAAACGTATCAGCGCGAAGATGGCAGCATCGGGATTCCGCCCGCGCTTCGGCCATACTTTGGCGCGGAGGAGATTCGCTCATAATCCGATGAACCAGGCCAGCCTCGACCGCCTCCACCATGCCGTCCGCGACGTGCCTGACTTTCCCAAGCCGGGCATCGTTTTCAAAGACATCATGCCCGTGATCTCCGACGGTGCGCTCTTCTCGCTGACCATTGATGCCATTCAGGAAACGATGGCCGGACATCAGGTGGACAAGATTATCGCCATTGATGCCCGTGGCTTTATTTTCGCTGGCGCAGTCGCTGACCGGCTCAAGGCGGGATTCGTTCCTGTCAGGAAAAAAGGCAAGCTGCCGTGGCATACGATCAGCACCGCTTACAGTCTGGAGTACGGAGAGAACGTCATCGAGATGCACCGGGATGGAGTGCTCCCCGGCGAACGTGTCTGGCTTGTGGACGATGTGCTCGCCACCGGCGGCACGAGTGCAGCCGCGGCAAAACTCGTGCGCGAGCTGGGAGGCGAACTGGCCGGCATGACCTTTCTCGTCGAACTCAGCTTCCTCAATGGCCGCGCCGCCCTGCCAGCAGGAGTTCCGGTGTTTAGCGTGCTGAACTATTGATCATGGTAGGAGCGTGCAATATTTGCCGCCCTGACCACGTTTCTCCCCGTATGAAGACACCACTGATGCTCCTGCTACTCGCCTCCGCCCCGCTGGTCGCGCAGCTGCCCCAGCAGCCACCCACGGCGATTGAAGCGCTTACTACTTTTAAGGCCTATACCAGTCGCGAGAAAGTCACTGGCCTCGTGGAACTGCACGGCACCGGCGGTGCACCTACGCCGGCGTCCTGGAGTCTGGTGACATTTGATCCCCGCAGTCCCACAAGCTACAAAAGCTACACCATCCGCGGCACGCATGTGGATGACCGCGGCCCCAACAAAGACTACGGCCCGACGCAACAGCCCGCAGGATACTTCGCTCTCGCAAAAGTGAACGTGGACTGCGCGGGCGCTTTTCGCATCGCCGACCGCGAGGCTGGCAAAGCCATGGTTGGATTCGACCTGATGGACTACACGCTGCGATGCCGCGAGTTCAGCGACGACCCGGTCTGGACGCTCACGCTGCGCAGCAAGGCCGGGATTGTGGCCGGCACCATCGCCATCTCCGCCACCGGGGGCAAAGTGCTGCGCACCATCTGGCATCGTCGCGGGCCTGATGGAAGGCCCCAGACTGACGACAGTGCTCTGCCCGCAGAATTCCGCCCCGCACCGCTCCCCGTTCTGCCCGATCCATTCCCGGTTAGGCCAGTGGAACCCGGCGCGCTACCTGAGCCGGTACCTCTGGAGCCGGATGGGCCATTACCGCCTCCGCCCCCTCTGCCGCCGCTCGGCGCGCCGCCTCCGATACCGAAGATATCGCCGGATTGACCAAATAGTCACCTGCCACGCACCTGGAAGCGAGGCACTAAGCACGTCTGGCTCTCCGCTTACTCAGCGGGGGTGGCTCAGGGCTTACGCACGTAACAGGTTAGTGAGGAGCTTGTAGAGAAAGTCGGGCCGGCGGGCGGCCTTTTTCATTAGGCGGGCGACGCTCATTTTGGGGAATTCCGGCTTCAGAAGCTTGAGGAGGTTCATCGCGGTCTTGCG
>JANOZA010000036.1:0-3218 GCA_031429155.1 Verrucomicrobiota bacterium
TGCGGTTTTTCCAGACATAGGCCGCGCCGCTCCACACGGTGATGAAGAGCGTGATCCCGAGCAGCACCGGGATTACCATCGTGCGGCCCATAAAAATCGGGCTCACCCAGTCCATGCCAGGATCGCTGCTGGCATGAAAAACGAGGAGGTAGCAGGCGGTGATGATTTGCCAGATGGTTTTCTGCTTCCCCAGCCAGTCTGCCGCGAGAATAGCCCCCCGCGAGGAAGCCACGAGGCGCAGGCCGGTGACGAGGAATTCCCGCGCGAGGACGATGATCACGAGCCACGCCGGCATGGTGCCGTGGTCCTTGTCGAGCAGCACGATGAAAGCCGCCGTCATGAGCACCTTGTCCGCGAGCGGGTCCATCAATTGCCCGAAGGCCGTGACCAGCCCGCGCTTCCTGGCGATCCAGCCGTCGAGGTAGTCGGTAAAACTCGCCAATCCGAACAGCACTGCCGCCACCGTGAAGGCAAAGCTGGCGCCCGAGTACACCGCGATCACGAACAGCACGGTGAGGCCGAGCCGTGCGAGGGTGAGTTTATTGGGCAGGTTCATAACGCGGGAGCCGACCCCTGGCATGGATTGCGGGCTTGTCCAATGTGCAGTGGACAGAATGGGGAAAGCGCATTGCAAAAGCCACCAATCCGGCTGCATGGTGGCCGCTACGATTATGTTCAAACTCGGCGTCAATATAGACCATGTGGCCACGCTCAGGCAGGCGCGTTATGCGCGGATGCCCGGGTGCCATCACGAAGAGCCCTCCCTCCTGGAGGCTGCGCAGGAATGTGAAGCCGCGGGCGCGCATTCCATTACAATCCACCTGAGGGAGGACCGCCGCCACATTCAGGACCGCGACGTCCACCTCCTGCGCCGTGAACTCCGGGTGCCGCTGAATCTCGAACTCGGCAACACCCCGGAGATCGTGGCCATCGCCTGCGAACTGCGCCCGGCCTTCGTCTGCATGGTGCCGGAGAACCGCCAGGAAATCACCACCGAGGGAGGGCTCGATGTCGCCGGAATGAGCGCAGCGGTGGAGCCTTCCATCCGCCGCCTCCAGGCCGCGGGCATCAAGGTCAGCCTCTTCATTGACCCCGATCCCCGGCAGGTCGCCGCGGCCGGTGCTCTCCGCGCCGACATGATCGAACTCCACACCGGCACCTATGCCAACGAAACCGGGGCCGCGCGCGAAGCGGAACTCGCCAGGCTCATCGCCGCCGGCTCGCAGGGCCACGCGCTCGGGCTTCAGATCAATGCCGGCCACGGCATCACGACGGGGAATCTCCAGCCGCTCAAGGCCAGCCCGCACCTGGTGGAACTGAACATCGGCCACCACATCGTCAGCCGCGCCATCTTCATCGGCCTGCGCGCCGCCGTGCAGGAAATGCTGGAGGCGATGCGCCGTGACTGACCCCGCGCCATCGGTGGTCATCTTTTCGCCGATGCCGCTGGCGTCCGGGAAAGGAAACGCCGTCTCCGCCCTGCGCATCGCCGGCCTCTTGCGCGAGGCCGGCATTGAGGCTGCGGCCACGGATCAGCCCTTGGCGGAAACCGCTGACATCCTCGTCGTTCTCAATGCCTGGCGCAGCGCCCCCATCGCCCTCGGCTGGAAAGCCCGGCATCCCGCCCGCCCCCTCATCGCCGTGCTCACCGGCACCGACATCTTCCCCGACTTCCCGTCGCATCCGGAAGTCATCCCTCTGCTGGACGCCGCCGACGCCATCGTGGCCTGGCACGCCGGGTCCGTGGCCCAGTTGCCGGAGCGATTCCGGGCGAAGACCCGGGTCATTCACAAAAGCGCTCCCGAAATCCCCGCCGACATGCCGCTGCGCCGGGCGCTGCCGGAACCGCCGGCCCGCATCGAAGTCCTCGTCATCGGTCACCTTCGGGAAGTGAAGGATCCCTTCCGCGCCGCCGATGCCGCCCGGCTGCTGCCCGCGGATTCCCGCATTCACATTCTCCACGCCGGGGAAGCCCTCTCCGCCGACATGGCCGCGCGGGCCACCAGGGAAATGGCGGAGAATCCCCGCTACACCTGGCTCGGCGGCATCACCCGGGACGCCCTTTGGCAGCAACTCCGCACCGCCGCCCTCACCGTGAACAGCTCCTTCGCCGAAGGCGGTGCCAATGCCGTCGTCGAGTCCCTCCGCTGCGGCGTCCCCGTCCTCGCCAGCCGCATCCCCGGCAACACCGGCCTCCTCGGCACCGACTGGCCCGGCCTTTTCCACACCGGTGACACCGCCGCCCTCGCTGCTTTGCTCCACCGGTGCGAAACCGGCGCGGCCTTCTACACCGCCCTCCTCTCACGCACCGCCCAACGCGCTTCGCTCTTCGTGCCGGAGATGGAAAAAGCAGGCTGGTGTGCCCTCATCCGGGATTTGCTCCGGTAACGGAAACTGAAGCCACGCGCGCCCCGGACACCAAGGATGACGGAGCCCAATGACACGCGGAGCCGTTCGCTGCAGCGCATGGCTGCGGTCATTTGGGTTGAGACGCTTCGAGCGTGGAAATCCATTTGGTGACTTCGTCGCGGTTGAGTGATGTGTCGAGCGAGCGCCGGAGATGGTCGAGTGCAGCTTTGTGGTTGCCACGGGTAAGTTCGATTTTTGCCATCAGTTGATTGGCTGGGCCGTGGTTCGGTTGCTTCTCAAGTATCTTAGCGACTTGGCTGGCGGCGGGAGCGAGGTTGCCGTCCGAATAGTCTCGCTGCGCGTAGTAAAATATGTCGCGGTCAACGGGGGCTTTGGTGGTGTCGAAGACGGTGCCCTCGATGCAGAAGTGGCGGAGCGAGTAAACGCAGATGATGAAGGCGAGAATCCCTGTCACTGCCGGGAGAAGATTGCCGCGGAGATAGCCGCGCTGCAAGCGTATGGCTTCGTTCTCCAGACGCTTTGCAAGGTTGCGTTCGACGTATGTTCCTTTGTCTTCGTTCATGGGAGAAAGTTAGCGACGCCGAACGTAATATGTGTCCACTTGGACAGTTCTGAAGAAAAGATGGCGGACAGAGTGCATCAGGGTGTCGGGAGGGGCAGGCGGTTGGGGGCGGAGGAATGGTTGGCTGATGATTTCCAGAGCGGGCGGTTTTGTCAATGAACAGACAGTCCGCAAATGATGCTGCACCCAGTCCGTGGGCGGGAGTGTCAGCGGCGGAGGTGGTTGAGGTAGTCGCACTCCCGGGCGGTGCGAGGTTCTGGGGCGAAGGCGGCGGGGGGGGGGGGGG